>NZ_WKEE01000032.1:0-54650 GCF_021605635.1 Stenotrophomonas sp. PA-6-5C | reverse complement strand
TGCTTTGGCTTTGGCTGTTGACGTTGCCGTTGCCGTTGCCGTCGATTCGGCGGGTGCAGGGCGCAGCCCTGCCGAACCCTATCCCTCTGCCATCGTCTGCCACCACTGCGCCAGCAACTCCGGCCGCCGCAAGCGCTCGCGCCACCAACGCAGAGCCGCGCCATCTTCGCCCGTGCGCCAGGCCAGCCAGAAGGTCTCCTCCGGCTTGTGCTCCTCGACCTCGCGGATCACCAGCTGGCCACGCGCAACCGCCGCGCGCGCGCAGGGCTCGGGCAGGAAACCGAATCCCAGCCCCTGGCACTGCAGCTTCAACTTGCTGGCCATGTCCGGCACGGTCAACGTCTCCTGGCCCATCAACAGGCCCACTGTTCGTGGCAGCAGCCGCCGTGCCGAATCGGATACCGCGATCGCGCAATACGGCGCCAACTGCTCGCGGCCCAGCACACCCGGCACCGTCGCCAACGGATGCCCCGGCGCCACCGCGAACACAAAACCAACGCTGCCCAGCGGTTCGACCACATAACCCCCGCCACTGGGGCCCTCGCCCGGCGCGCCCACCAGCAGGTCGGCACGCCGGTCCAGCAGCGCTTCCCAGGTACCGGACAACGCCTCGCCGAACAGGCGCAATCGGGTCGGCGCCGCCACCTCACGGAATGCAGCAATATCCGGTCCCAGCAGCCAGGTCGGGAACACCGAATCCACCGCCAGGGTCAATTCAGCCTCCCAGCCCGAGGCTACGCGCCGTACCCGCAGCTCAAGCTCCCGTGCCGCACGCAGCAGGTGCCTGCCCTCCTCCAGCAACGCGCGCCCAGCCTCGGTCGGTTCCGCCCGCGGGCCGATCCGGTCGAACAGCTGCACACCAAGATCCTCTTCCAGCTTGGCCACGGTGTAGGAAATGGTCGAGGGCACCTTGTGCAGGGCCTTGCCGGCGCCGGCAAAGGAGCCTCGGCGGTCGATCGCGTCCAGGATCTGCAGGGCATCGAGGCTGAGCTTGAGCATTCGAAATTTTCGATGATGGCTGTCAAAACTATCCGTTTTTCAAACCCAAGGTGCAAGCGGATACTTCTCTTCAACGGGGAAACACAGTGGCTACCAGCCCACCCCGCCCCATCGAAACCATCGAACAAGGAGATTCCATCATGCTGCAGATCCGCAAGAGCGCTACCCGTGGCCTGGCCGAGCATGGCTGGCTGTCCTCGCGCCACACCTTCTCGTTCGCCAACTACTACGACCCCCGCTATGTGAGCTTCGGCCCGCTGCGGGTCATCAACGAAGACAAGGTGATCGGCGGCCAGGGTTTCGGCACCCACAGCCACAGCAACATGGAAATCGTCTCCTACGTGCTGGGCGGCGCACTGGAGCACAAGGACTCGATGGGCACCGGTTCGGTGCTGCGCTACGGCGACGTGCAGCGTATGAGCGCCGGCAGCGGCGTCAGCCACAGCGAGTTCAACCATTCGGCCACCGATCCGGTGCATTTCCTGCAGATCTGGATCTTTCCGCAGACCGAGAACATCACGCCGTCGTATGAAGAGACCCACTTCACGCCGGAGAGCAAGCGCGGCCAGCTGCGCCTGATTGCCTCGCCGGATGGCGCCGATGGCTCGCTGCACATCCACCAGGATGCGCGCATCTTCGCCACCATCCTCGATGGCGAGCAGAAGCTGCATCACGCCCTGGCTGCCGGCCGCGGCGCGTATGTGCAGGTGGCGCGGGGCCAGCTGCAGGTCAACGGCATCACCCTGGAAGCGGGTGACGCGCTGCAGGTCAGCGACGAGGCACAGCTGACCCTGGAAAACGGCAACGACGCCGAAGTGCTGGTGTTCGACCTGCCGCTGTAACCCACACGCCCGCGATGCCGTCCAGCATCGCGGGCTTGTCATGTCGCAACGCGATCAGAACTTGTACGTCACCGCCAGCCGCACGTTGCGCGGCTCGCCCCAGGTGTAGGTGCTGTACCAGCTGAAGATCGTGTAATAGCGCTTGTCCAGCAGGTTGTTGACGTTGACGGTGGCCGACAGGCGATCGTTGAACTGGTAGCGCGCCATGGCATCCAGCAGCCAGTACGGCTGGGTGCGATGGACCACCGACGCACCATCGGCCGGGTTGGTGATGTTGCCGAACGTGGAATCCTGCCAGCGCGCACCGCCACCGACGGTCAGGCCCCGCCAGTCGCCGCGCAGGCGGTAGCTGGTGTGCAGGCTGAACTGGTTTTCCGGCTCCAGCGTGGACACCTTGGTCCCTGCCTGGCGGGCGATCTTGTGCGCAAAGCCGCCCTGCACCTGCCAGCCCTCGGCCAACTGCCCGGACATCTCCAGTTCGTAGCCCTTGGTGCGTACGCCCATCAATGCGCGATAGGCGATATCGCCGGTCGGCGTCTTGCCACCGGTAGGCTGGGCGAAGTTGTCCTGGTCAAGCTGGAACAGCGCCGCGCTGGCATTGAAGCGGCCGTCGAAGAACTCCGCCTTCAGGCCCATTTCATAGCTGCGGCCTTCCAGCGGATCCAGTGCCTTGCCCTGTTCGTCGCGCTCACCCTGCGGCTTGAAGATGGTGCTGTAGCTGGCGTAGACCGAATAGTGCTCGCCGAGGTCGCAGACCACGCCGGCATACGGCACGAACACGCCGGTCTCGCGCGTCTGCGGCGAACGGTAGCTGGCCAGGCGGCTGCCGACGATCACCTTCAACGGGTCGGCGATGTCGAAGCGACCGACCACGTACAGGCCGTTCTCGCGGGTCACCTCGTTGTTGCCATAACCGCGCTGCCATTCCGGCTCCGGGATGTCACCCTTCCAGCTGTTGTAGTCGGCAACGGCGGTCGGGTATCCGGGCTGCGGCGAATAACCGGTGTTGGTCCAGCGCTTGCGCGACGCACTGCCGCCGACCACCAGTTCATGCTGGCGGCCGAACAGACCGAAGTTGCCACTCAGGTAGAAGTCGGCAGCGTTGCTGACGGTCTTGCCGACATACTTGCCCAGCCACAACGAAACGCCTTCGCCGGTGACCGGATCGGGATTGCCGCCGGCCGCACCTGCCAGCGCGGCATCGTAGCCATTGACCTGGTGGTTGAGCTGCAGCTTGGCCACCCAGTCGTTGTCGAACGTATGTTCCAGCGTGGCAAAGCCGGTGCGCACGTACTGGCGCCAGCCACTCCAGCGGGTACCGTTGTTGAACGAGCGCGGCATGTCATTGAAATTGCCCTGGCTGTCCAGCAACGGAATGCCGCCCCAGGTCGAGCCCTTGGGGTCGCTCTCCAGCACGTCGCCCCCCACGGTCAGCAGCGTGCGTTCGCCCAGATCGGCTTCCAGTACGGCATAGCCGACCTTGCTGGTGCGCTGGTAGAAATCCAGATTGGAATGCTTGTCCTGCCAGGCACCTACCGCGCGCCCGCGCACGCGGCCATCGGCAGTCAACGGGCCGCCGACATCGACTTCTGCACGGTAGTCGTCCCAGCGACCGACGCCAAGCGTCGCACTGCCCGCAAATTCCCTGCCCGGTTTCTTGCGCACCAGGTTGATGGTCGCACCGGGATCGCCCATGCCGGTCAGCAGGCCGGTGGCACCCTTGAGCACTTCGATGCGGTCGTAGATCGCGGTATCGCTGAGCGTATTGCCGGCCGAGTAGGCCGAGTCGCGCGACATCGGAATACCGTCGTACTGGAAGTTCTGCACGGCAAAACCACGTGCGTAGTACTCGGTGCGCTCGCTGTCGTAGGTGACGATGCTGATGCCCGGGGTCACCCGCATTACGTCATCGATGCCGTCCAGGCCGAAGTCGTCCATCTGCGCACGGGTGATCACGCTGATGGTCTGCGGGGTCTGCCGCGGCGTCAGTACCAGGCGGGTGGCGGTAGCGATGGTGCCCGGCGTGTAGGCGCCGCTGCCTTCGGTGATGGTGCCCAGCTGGTTGGCGGTGACCTGCACGGTCTGCAGCGTCTGCGAGGGCGTCTTGCCCTCTTCTTCAGCCGGTGCGGATTGCGCCGAGGCGGCGCCGGCAGCGGCCACTGAGATCAGCAGAAGACCATGGGCAAGAGCCCTCGCCAACGGGCGACGACGCAGGGAGAGGACGGAAAAACGAACAGGCACGGACGACACGACGGGACCTCCACGAAGGGGTGGGATCCTCTGGCGGCGGCTCGAGGGAAAGAGGGAATGGCGGCCAAGGGCCGCAGGCGCAGGAGTTTACTCTCCTGCGCTTCCGCTGTCGTGGGTGGCGCCCGGGCCTGAGCAGGCGCTGCCCCGTGGCAAACGTCAGCCGTCGACGGACGCCACCGCCTCCAGGATCAGTGCTGCCACCTCGGCCGGATGCGAGGCCAGCGAGGCATGGCTCGCTTCCAGCTGCAGCAGGCGCTTGGGCTGCATGCGTTCGGCCATGGCCTTCTGGTTCTGTGGCGAGATCATCCGGTCCTGGCTGGAAAGCTGGTACCAGCTCGGCTTGTGCTTCCACGCCGGATCGCTGATCGCATCGCCGAAGGTGCTGGCCAGCGGCGCCTTCTGGGTCACCGCCATCACCCAGCCTTCGTCGGCGCTGAGGTCCTGGCAGAAACTCTCATGGAACTTGTCGGCACGCAGCCACAGATAGCCATCACTGTCCGGGGCGAGGTTCGGTGCTGCTTCGGGCAGGTGCTGCTGGGTAATGCCGCCGGGGCTCTCACCACTGTCCGGCGCGAATGCAGCGATGTAGACCAGGCCCTGCACATTGGGCTGGTTGCCGGCTTCGGTGATCACCGCGCCCCCATAGGAATGCCCGACCAGTACCACCGGGCCATCAATCTGGCGGATCATCCGGCGCGTCCGCTCGGCGTCGTTGACCAGCGAGGTCAGCGGCAGTTCGACCGCCTTCACCTGGTCGTGGCCCTTGCGGTGCAGTTCCAGGATCACCTTGGCCCAGTGTGCGGCCCCGCCCCAGAACCCATGGACGAGGAGGATGGTCGGTGTGGTGCTCATGCGCTGATCTCCGGCAGCGGCCGGGCGGAATGCCGACCGTCGGGCTACTCTCCACCGATGGCGTTAATCAACGGTGACGCATCCGGACCACTGCAATCGTATGCGTCGCTCGATGTCACGCATGGCACTTGCCCGGCGCGCCTGAAAACGTTTTCATGAGGGTGATCCTCTGGAGCCTTCCTCGCGCATGACGCCTTCTTCTCCCCGCGCCCAGCAGCACGCGACCCGCGCTGCCTTCTTCATTCCCGGCTTTGCCACTGCTGCCTGGGCACCGATGGTGCCGTTCGCCAAGGCCAAGGCCGGGTTGTCCGATGCCAGCCTCGGCGGGCTGCTGCTGTGCCTGGGACTGGGCTCATTGCTGGCGATGCCGCTGGCAGGTGCGTTGACCGCGCGGCTGGGCTCGCGCCGCTTGATGATCGCCACCACGGCGTTGATTCTGCTCGCCCTGCCACTGCTGACGCTCGCTCCTACGCCGCTGGCACTGGGGGCGACGCTGTTCGTGTTCGGTGCGGGTGTGGGCGCGATGGACTGCACGATGAACATGCAGGCGGTGGCCGTCGAGCGCGATGCGGGCCGCCCGATGATGTCCGGCTTCCACGCGTTCTACAGCATCGGTGGCTTCGTCGGCGCCGGCTGCATGACCGGCCTGCTGGTTCTCGGTACGCCGCTGTGGCTGGCGTCACTGGTCGCCGTGGCGGCCATGCTGCTGGTGGCCGTGCTGTCGGCCCCGCACTGGCGCCCGCAGCGCATCCTGCATGATGGCCCGATGCTGGCCGTGCCGCACGGCGTCGTGCTGTTCATCAGCGTGCTCGCCTTCGTGGTGTTCCTGGCCGAGGGCTCGATGCTCGACTGGAGCGCGGTGTTCCTGGCCGAAGTGCGGCAGGTGCCGCGCGACCAGGCCGGTGCCGGCTTTGCGGTGTTCACGCTGGCGATGACCGCGATGCGCCTGTTCGGCGATGGCATCGTCGAGCGCCTTGGCCGCACCCGCACCATCGTCATTGGCGGCATCACCGCAGCAGCCGGCTTCGCGCTGGCCACGCTGGTGCCCTCCTTCGCGATGGCACTGGTCGGCTACGTGCTGGTGGGCCTGGGCTGCGCCAACATCGTGCCCGCCCTGTTCTCGATGGCCGGCCAGCAGCGCGCGATGCCGGAGAGCATTGCGATCACCGCAGTCACCACGCTGGGCTATGCCGGCATCCTTGCGGGCCCCGCAGCGATCGGCGCGCTCGCCCACGCCACCAGCCTGGGCTTTGCCTTCCTGTGCGTGGCGGCGATGCTGCTGGGCGTGGCGGCGTCGGCGCGTTCACTGGCCCGCCGCCTGCCCTGAAGGCTCAGCTGCGCGCTGGGGTCTTTGCCGGTGCATCGACGCCGTGCACCAGCCACTCGGCCTGGGCCGGCAACTGCGGCGCTGGGCACGCGGACTTCGGGTGGTGTTCGTCGCGCGCCATCCAGTCATCGACCACCCCGGCCAGCAGGTCCAACCGCAGCGGCAGGGTGATGTGATCTTCGCCGCGCATCTCGATGTAGTGCGCACGCGGGTTGGCCTGTGCCAGCGCACGCCCCTGGCTGACCGGAATGTGCTGGTCGCCCTGCCCGTGCAGCAGCAGCACGCAGGCACGGGTATCGGCCAGCGCGCGTGCCACGTCCACCTGGTCCAGGTCCACGTCGATGCGGCGGCTGGCGGCGGCCACCACCTGGTTGATGTCCTGGCTGCCGTAGCGCCAGCGTGCATACGAGGCGATGGCCTTTGCCTTCAAGCCTTCCGGCTGCAGCGCCATCAGATGCGGAATCATGGTGCGGATCGCTACGCCGGCATTGGCAAACGATTCCATCGCCACCACGCCTGCGACCTGGTCGCCCAGCTTGTCGGCGGTGAACAGTGCGGTGGCAGCGCCATAGGAAACGCCGAACAGGTACAGCGGACCGGTCACCTCGCCGCGCGCGCGCAGTTCGGCGATGACATCCACCACATCGTCCGATTCATAGGTGCCGTAGCCAGAGGGGCCGGCGCCGGACTGGCCATGGTTGCGCAGGTCCAGGGTGACCACGCGGTAGCCCGACTCGGCCAGCTGCAGCGACCACGGCAGCATCGAATCACCGTTCATCATCCAGCCGTGCAGCAGGACCACGGTGCCACGCGGCGCCTGCGCGCGGAACGGTTGCGGTACCGCCAGGCTCAGCCCGGTATCCAGCGGCAGGCCGTTCTGGTGCTGCTGCGGCAGGTAGCGGTAGCGCGCACCATAGTCACCCGGATCGAAAACACGCCAGAAGATCGGCACGCCATCACGGCCCGCGGCGAAGCCATGCCGGTTCGGCAACGCAGCCACGGCCGCGGCGATCCGCGGCTGATCAAGCAGGGTCGAAACGCCACCGGGCGCGATCAGGCGGTCGCTGAGCGAGGTGGACGAGGCGGTCATCGAAGAAGAGCATGCAGCCAGCCACAGGCCGGCGCACGCCAGCAAAAGCAGCAGCAGGCGCTTCATGGGCAGTCAGGGGAAAAGTGCGACAGCGTGGCAGGTTAGCGGTCACGCCCGACGCCATCTATCGCAGCCGGATGACGGGTTGATGACAGCGCAGGATCGATTCAGCTTGTCACAATGTCGCGACCGGCCGAAGCATTGATCCGGATCAATGAACGCCATCGCATCAATGGCCACAGTGCCGGCATGCGCACCTCGTTCAAGCTCGCCATTGCCCTGGCCGCCACATTGGCCGCCGCCTACGGCATCGCCCGCAGCACGCCGTACTGGTTCGCCCCGCGGCAACAGGCCGAGGTCGATATCCACGACCCGACCCTGATCGAGCAGGGCCGGTATGTGTCACGTGCCGCCGACTGCGCCGCCTGCCACACCGCACCGGGCGGCAAGCCCTTCGCCGGTGGGCTTGGCATGCAGACGCCGATGGGCACGCTGTATTCGACCAACATCACCCCGGACCCGGATACCGGCATCGGCGCGTACGACTATGCGGATTTCGAGCGCGCGGTGCGGCGTGGCATCCGCCATGACGGCCAGCCGCTGTATCCGGCAATGCCCTACGCCTCGTACGTGATCGCCAGCGATGCCGAGATCAAGGCGCTGTATGCCTACTTCATGGGCGCAGTGCAGCCGGTCCGGCAGGGCAACGCCGAGAGCACGATTCCATGGCCGGCCAACATGCGCTGGCCGCTTGCCTGGTGGCAGCTGCTGTTCGCACGCCCACGCAGCTTCACCCCTGATCCAACCCTGGATGCCGGCCAGCAACGCGGCGCCGAACTGGTTGAAGGCCTCGCCCACTGCGGCGCCTGCCACACCCCGCGCGGGCTGGCCTTCCAGGAAAAGACGATGGCCGATGACGGCAGCCGCCAGTTCCTGTCCGGCTCGGTGCTGGAAGGCTGGTATGCGAAGAACCTGCGCAACGAGGCTACCGGCCTGGCCAGCTGGAGCGAAGCCGAGATCGTCGAGTTCCTGCGTACCGGCCGCACCGATCGTTCCGCGGCCTTCGGTGGCATGGCCGATGTGGTCGAGCACAGCACGCAGTACCTGTCCGACGCCGATCTGCTGGCGATGGCGCGGTATCTGAAGCAGCTGCCAGCACGGGAAGGCCGCAGCGCGCAGTGGACGCCGGGCAGCGACACCACCACCGCCGCACTGCGCGGCGGCGACTACCGGGTGGCCGGTTCGCTAGCCTACGCCGAACACTGCCAGGCCTGCCATCGTGCAGATGGCCGTGGCATGCCACGGGTCTACCCTGCCCTGGCCGGCAACTCCATCGTGTTCGCCGACGATCCCAGCTCGCTGGTGCAGGTAACCCTGATCGGTGGACGCACGCCGCACACGCCGCATGACCGGATGGCATTCACCATGCCGGGCTTCGAGCAGCTGCCCAATGCGCAGCTCGCCGACATCCTCACCTTCATCCGCAACAGCTGGGGCAACCAGGCCAGTGCGGTCAGTGAACTGGACGTGGCGCGCATGCGCCGGGTAGTGCGTGACAAGCCGGTGCATGTGGTCCCGCAGGAGACGGCGCAATGAGGCGTTCGAAGAAGCGTTCCAGAGCGATGATCGCCAGCGCAGTGGTTGCGGTGCTGCTGGCCGGCGCCGGCACGCTGCTGTACCAGCATCTGTACCCGGACCTGGATGCGGAGGTGGCGAGGACTCTGGATATCCTCGACGGTCACGGCCAGGTGGTGGGCCAGTACCACGTGCCCAGTGCCGAAGAGATCGCCAGCCTCGGCAACGCAGACGCGGTGATGTTCGGCCGTCGCCTGCTCAACGAGACCGCACGCTTGCTGCCGGACAACGTCGGCAACGATCTGAACTGCAATTCCTGCCACATGGCCGAAGGCAAGCGACCGTTCGGCAATCACTACTTCAACACCGGCGGTGGCAGCTACCCGCGCTACATGCCGCGCCCGGGCAGGGAAATCGGCTTGGCCGAGCGCATCAACGGCTGCCTGCAGCGTTCGATGAACGGCAAACCGCTGGCCAAGGATGCACCGGAGATGCGCGCGATGCTGGAATACATGGCGTGGCTGAGCCGCCCGGTACCGGAGGGTGCACGCGTAGCCGCGCCCAGCGAAGGGCCGATCGACAGCACGCTGACGCCGGACCCGGTACGTGGGCAGGCGCTGTATGCCGCGCAGTGCGCTGCCTGCCACGGCAACAACGGAGAGGGCCAGCGAGATGCCAGTGGCGATATCGCGTTCCCGCCGCTGTGGGGCGAGCGCAGCTTCAACATCGGTGCCGGCATGGCGCGGTTGTACAAGGCCGCGGGCTTCGTCAAGCACAACATGCCGCCGGCAGTGACCCGTGAACCGCCGCTGGGCCAGCAGGTGATGCCCGACCAGGATGCGGTGGATATCGCCAGCTACTTCATCCACCAGCCGCGCCCGGACTTCGCCGGCAAGGCCAAGGACTGGCCACGCGACCCGAAACCGAAGGACGCGCGATACTGAGGGACGCCGCCGGTGTTGCCGGCCGTCACACAACACACTCCCTGCATCTGCGCGTCACCGCCATGTCATCGGCGCTGCCGACACTCCCGGACTTTCCTCCCCTGAAGGTCCGGTTTCGATGCGAACGATTGCGCGCTTTCCCCGTATCTCGCTGCTTGCCCTGCTGATTGCTCCCGCACTGGATGCCCTGGCTGAAGCACCTCAGGGCGATGCCGCCGATACGCGAAGCGCCGACGCGCGGACCTTGGACCAGGTGCAGGTGATCGGCCAGGCCACCAGCTATGCCAAGACCTCGGTGCGCCAGGAAACCTTGAACCGGCAGACCGTATTGAGCAGCGTCAATGGCGCGCTCAACGAAGTGCCCGGAGTGGTCGTCAGCGAAGCCGATGCCACCGGCTCGTCGGTCTGGGGCACGCAGATCAGCATGCGCGGCTTCGTCACCAACCGCGACACCCAGCAGATCGGCACCACCATCGACGGCCTGCCCAATGGCGGTTCCGGTTATGGCGGCGGCTCGCTGGCCAACCGCTACATCGACACGCTCGACCTGGAAACGGTGGAAGTGAGCCAGGGCACGGCCGATATCTCCTCGCGCTCGAACGAGGCGCTGGGCGGCACCCTGAACTTCCTCACCAGCGATCCACTGCAGGAACAGCGCCTGCGCATGGTGGTAGGTGCCGGCGACAATGAGGCGCGCAAGTACTACGTGCGCTACGACACCGGCCTGCTGGCCGGACATACCCGCGCGTGGATCAGCGCATCCTCGGCGCGCGTGCATGACTGGATCGATGGCACCGGCCACACCAGCAACGACAACATCGCCGGCAAATTCATCACCGAGCTGGACCGCTGGACCTTGACCGGCTACCTGTCCTACAACGATGCCGACGAGCCGGAGTACACCAGCGTTTCACCGAAGGGCTTCGCCACCAACCCGGACCGCGACGGCCTGGTCGGCACCCTCACCGGCATTCCGTATCTGGACCAGAACTACCGCTCCGGTTCACGCGCACTGCGCGAGAACACCTTCGGCTACCTGCGCGCGGCCTTCGATGGCGGCAACGGTTTCAAAGCCTCGATGGCTGCGTACGGGCACCGCATGCAGGGCCGCGGTGACTGGCTGCCGCCGTACCTGGCCGATGTCAGCGACGATGGCGCCGGTCGCCCGCAGTCGGAGTACCTCGGCGGCAGGACGGTCTACGGCGGCAGCAACCGCGGCCAGATCTACTTCGTGAACCCCGATGGCAGTTCCGCCCAGCGTCTGGCCAACTGCACGCCGCGACTCGGCTTCAGCGCCGAGTACGACCCCAACTGCTACGCCGGCAATGTGCAGGGCGCACAGTCCTACCGCCATTCCCACTACGACAACGATCGCATGGGCGTCACCGCCGACGTCGAATGGCGGCAGACCTTCGGCGCGATCGACAACACGATCCGCGGTGGCCTGTGGGTCGAGAAGCTCGACCGTTCCGTGCGCCGCGACTGGCACCGCCTGCTCAACGTCGGCCAGGACATCGCCTTCGACCACCAGCCCTACTGGGTGCAGTTCGAAGACAAGTACAAGGTCGATGAGCAGATGTACTACGTCGAGGACGTGGCCCGCTTCGGTCCGTTCAGCGCGCGCCTCGGCGTGAAGCAGTTCTTCGTCGACCAGTCGCGTCGCCGTGTGATCGGCGCCGCCGAGAATGTGAAGTCCGATTCGAAGTCCGATCCACTGCTGTCCACGGGCTTCACCTGGGCTCCGGGTGTGGAGGGCATGGAGCTGTTCGCCGGCTACTCGCAGAACTTCGCCGCGATCCCCTCCGGCGTGCTGGGTGAAACCGATCCGCAGCGCTTCCGCAACGTCGAACCGGAAACCGCCGACAACATCGAACTGGGCATGCGCATCAGCCGCTGGCCGCTGACCGCTTCGGTCACCCTGTACAACATCAAGTTCGACAATCGCATCGTCTACCTGCCGGCCGGTCTGGTCAGCGGCATCGACTACCTCGGCGAAACCGATGGCGTCTACGAGAACTTCGGCGGCGTGGAGAGCAACGGCCTGGAAGCAGCCTTCGGCTACGGCTGGGACAATGGCTGGCGCATCAATGCCGCCTACACCTACAACCGCTCCAAGTACCTCGGCAGCGGCAACGACGCGCGCGACAAGCAGCTGGGCATCGTCGACGGCGCCAAGGTGATCGGCCAGCCCGAGCAGATCCTGGTGGTGTCGGCCGACTGGCAGGGTGAGAACTGGAACTTCGGCCTGTCCGGTCGCTACCTCGGCGAGCGCTACCTGGATGCGGCCAACGTCAACAAGCTGCCGTCGGCTACCGTGTTCAACGCCAACATCGGCTTCGACCTGCAGGGCCTGTCGCCGCGCCTGAAGGGCATGGGCGCCAACCTGGTGGTGAGCAACCTGACCGACAAGCGCTACCTTGCAGGGGTGGACGGCCGCGACAACGCCTTCATCGGCGCCCCGCGCACCGTCGGCATCTCCTTCCGCGTGGACTTGTGAGTGTGACCCTGTGACCGATACCGGCCGACGCCGACTGTTGCAGGCCGGCGTCGCCGCCGGCCTTTCGCCGCTGCTGCCCAGCATCGCCCGGGCCGCAGCGATCGCCCCTGCTTCGCGCACGCGCAGCCTGCAGGACCTGCAGCACATCGTGGTGTTCATGCAGGAGAACCGCTCGTTCGACCACTACTTTGGCACGTTGCCGGGCGTGCGTGGCTTCGGTGACCGTTTCGTTGCGCCGGCATCGCCGCTGCCCGGTGGCGACCACCCGCGCAGCCTGTGGCTGCAGCCCGATGCCAGCGGCCAGCGCGCGATCGCCCCTTTCCCGTTGGATACCGCTGCGCACTTCGGCTACATGCGAGTTGAGGGCACGCCCCACACCTGGCCGGATGCACAGCAGGCGTGGGACCACGGACGCATGGCGCACTGGCCGAAGGCCAAGCAGAACCATTCGATGGGCTACTTCCAGCGCAGCGACATGCCGTTCCAGTTCGCCCTGGCCGATGCGTTCACCCTGTGCGATGCCTACCACTGCGCGATGCAGGCCGGCACCAACCCGAACCGCGTGTTCCTGTGGACCGGCCACAACGACGCCCAGGCCCGCGCAGGCGGCCCGGTGATCGCAAACTCGCACGACAATTTCCCCGAGCAGGGCGGCCATCCGGACTCGTACCGCTGGACCAGCTATGTCGAGCGATTGCAGCAGGCCGGCGTGTCCTGGCAGATCTACCAGGACATGGCCGACAACTTCACCGACAACCCGCTGGCCGGGTTCGAGGCCTTCCGCCAGGCACACCGCGGCGACCCGGGGCACGACCCGGAGCTGCGCGCACGCGGCGTCAGCACCCGTGGCCTGGCGCAGCTGCGCGAGGACGCGATCAGCGGCCGCCTGCCGCAGGTCAGTTTCATCATCGCAGATGCGGCCGGCAGCGAGCATCCGGGGCCGTCCAGCCCCGCGCAGGGCGCCGCCTATACCGCACGCCTGCTGGATGCATTGACCGCCGACCCGGAGGTGTGGAGCCGCACTGCCCTGCTGTTGATGTTCGATGAGAACGATGGCTTCTTCGACCATGTACCGCCACCGGCACCGCCCTCCCCGCTTGGCGATGGCTGGGCCGGTGCGTCGGCGGTCAGCACCGAGGGCGAATACCACCGCAACCCGGCACCGGGCGACGAGAAATACGATGCCGCCGGGCTGCGCGGTCGTCCCTATGGTCTCGGCCCGCGCGTTCCGTTGTATGTAATTTCGCCGTGGAGCCGTGGCGGCTGGGTCGACTCGCAGGTGTACGACCACACCTCGGTGCTGCGTCTGATCGAGCGTCGCTTCGGCGTGGCCGCACCGGACATCTCGCCGTGGCGGCGTGCGGTCTGCGGTGATCTCAGCAACGCCTTCGACTTCGCCCAGCGCGACACGCGTCCCTTCGTCAAGGCGCTGCCGGATGTCACCGCCGTGGCAGCGCGCGCCGCCGCCCTGCCCGGCCGTACCGTGCCTGCGCTGCCCGATGGCCTGCATCCGGCCCGCCAGGAGCCGGGCGTGCGTCCGGCGCGGGCACTGCCCTATCGGCCGCAGGTGCAGGCCACGTCGGTGGATGGCGAGGGCATCACCCTGCAGCTCGCCAGCGATGGCGCCACGGCCGTGCTGCATGTCTACGACCGCCTGCACCTGGATGCCATCCCGCGCCGTTACACCGTGGTGCCGGGTGCCCCGTTGCAGGATCGTTGGCCGCTGGATGCACAGGGTCGCTACGACCTCTGGCTGCTGGGGCCGAATGGATTCCATCGCCACTATCGCGGCGATGGCACGCTCGCACCCTTGCATGCACAGGTGGAGCGTGCCGACGGCCAGCTGCGGCTGGTGCTGCGCAATAGATCGCCTTCAGCGCGCAGGGTCCAGGTACAGGGCGGCGCCTACGCGGGCCACATGCCTGCACGGGAACTCCAGCTGGTGGCCGGAGCGGAAACCGTACTGGCCTGGGACCCGACACCGACCGCAGGCTGGTACGACCTGATCGTGCGTTCGGAGGGCGTCGAGCAACGCCTGGCCGGCCGTGCCGAAGATGGCCGCCCTGGTACGAGCGACCCTGCCATGGGCACCGCACCGTTGCGCTTCGAACACGGCTGAACGTTCTTCTGTAGAGCCGGGCGCCTGCCCGGCTCTACAGCGCAGGACAGTCGGCTCAGGCCTCCTGCAACCCCGGCCGGCCGTGCTCCACCGCATAGCGCTTCCAGCTCTGCAGCGCGCCGTTCGGCCGCATGACCGTATCGAGCGTCTTCATGTCACCGATCCAGGCATCACGGGTGACATCACACAGCACGTAACCGCGCTTGTCCGTCGTCGCCTTCAAGTGGGGGCTGTGCCGCAGCTGGTTCTCTGCATAGGCATCCACGCCCTGCCCGTCAGCGCCCGAGCTGATCGACGTCGCCAGGAACTCGCTGGAAATCACCCCGGAATCGACGTTGTCCTGCACCAGGTCGCTGGCATAGTGACGGTGTGCATCGCCACAGGCGGTCACCACGTTACCGAAGCCCACCTTCTGGATGTGATCGAGCAGGCGCCGGCGGCTGGACAGGTAGCCGGACCACTGGTCATCGGAAGATTGCACCACGCCGTCCTTCTCGCGCATGTAATTGCCCAATGAGACCTGGTGCGCGATCGCGTGCCAGCGTGGCGCGGCATCGGCCAGGCCATCGAACAGCCATTGCTCCTGCTTCGCACCCACAATGCTGCGCTCGGCAGATTCCACCTGTCCGCGCTGCGCCATGTCCACCTGCTTGCTGCGGTACTGGCGGGTATCGAGCAGGTGCAGGTCCAGCAGCGTGCCGTAGCGTGCGCGACGGAACATCTGCATATGACCCTCGCGCGGGAACGACGAAGCACGCAACGGCATGTTTTCGTAGTACGCCTGGAACGCCTGTGCGCGGCGCAGCAGGAACAGCTCGCTGGGCGTACCGTCCTGGTCTTCGGCACCCGCCCAGTTGTTGTCCACTTCATGGTCGTCGAACGTCACGAACCACGGTGACGCGGCGTGCGCGGCCTGCAGATCAGCATCGGTCTTGTACTGTGCATAGCGGCGGCGATAGTCGTCGAGCGTATAGGTCTGCGGGCCAACGTGGTTGCGCAGGTTGGTGAACGGCTGACCGTTCATCTTCCGCACGCCCGTCTGGCTTTCGCCCTCATAGATGTAGTCGCCGTAATGGAACACGAAATCGAGTGGTTCCTCGGCAATGTGCCGCCAGGCCGTGTAGTGCCCTTCCTCGAAATGCTGGCAGCCGGCCACCGCGAAGCGCACGCGCGTGATCGGTGCGTTCGCCGCAGGCAGGGTGTGGGTGCGCCCGATCGCACTGGCATGGCCTCCCACGGTGAAGCGATACCAGTACGGCCGCCCAGGCAGCAGGCCATCCAGTTCCACGTGCAGCGCATGGCCAAGTTCGGGGTGGGCCAGCGAGGTTCCCTGCCGCACCACGGTGCGCATGGTCTCGTCAGTGGCCACCTGCCATCCCACCACCATCGGCCGGGTGGGCATGCCGCCACCGAACACCAGCGGCTCGGTGGCCAGCCGCGTCCACAGCACCAAGCCGTCGGCCGACGGATCACCCGACGCCACGCCCAGGGTGAAGGGCGTACTGGCAAAGCGCGGCGAGGCCAGCAGATTGCGCGGATTCAGTGCTGCCGCATCGCTCTGTGCAGCCAGCGCGCGGGCAGTCCCGGCCCACGCACCCAATGCGGAAAGTCCCGACAGGGCAAGGAAGCGCCTGCGATTGATCGTATCCAAGACGGCCGCCCTCAGTTGTAGATGATGTGGAAGTAGAAGAAGCGACCGTAGTCATCGATCTCGGTGCGGAAGCGCCCGCTCGGACCGGTGCTGTAGGTCGGCTGGGTATTGAACAGGTTCTTGGCCTCGTACTTCAGCGTCACGTGCTTGCTGACCTTGTGGCTGAAGGCCAGGTTGAAGGTCATGTACGGGTCGTAGTACGAGTCCAGCCACTGGGTATCGCCGAAGTCGACCAGCATGCGGCTGCGGTAGGTGCCGGACACGCGCAGCTGCGAGCTCTTCCACGGCATGCGCCAGATCACCGAGCCGTTCACCGACCAGTCCGGCTGGTACAGCAGGCGGTCCAGGCGGCGCTCGCTGCCATCACTGATGCGGTAGTTGGTCTGCCCGTCCAGGCGGGTCGCATTGAGGTACATGTCGAAGCGATGGCGGCCCCACTGCAGATTGCGGTTTGCCACCGCGAACTCGACACCGCGCAGCGTGGACTCATCGGTGTTCATCGGCTGGGTGACGCGGTAGCGGACATCGCCGATGTTCTCGAACGTGGTCAGGGTATAGATGTCGTCCTTGATCACCTTGTCGAACAACGCGACCGACACCAGGCCGTTGTTGCCGTTGAAATACAGGTCCCAGGCCAGGTCGAGGTTGGTTGAGCGGCGCGGCTGCAGCGAGGCATTGCCCTGCTTGATGGTGCAGAAACCTCCACCCAGCTCGTCATCGCCACAGCTGGTGCTGGTGGCCTGGGCGATGTTGCTGGGTGTCGGCCGGCCCAGCGTGCGGCTGGCGGAGAAGCGCAGGCGCTGGTTCTCGCTCAGCTTGAAGGTCGCGTTCAATGACGGCAGCAGGTTGTTGTAGCCGCCGCTGCTCTTGCGGAATGCCGAGGTGTAGGTGGTACCGCCATCATCACTGAACGGGCTGAACGCATCGAAGGTGGTGTGGTCATAGCGCAGGCCGCCGATCAGCAGCAGCCGGTCCCAGGCGTAATGCGCCGAGACGTAGGCGTTGGCGATGTCTTCCACGTACTTGTAGTCGCTGGTGAAATCGGCATTCGGGTAGGCCGCATCGTTGTTGCCCAGCTTCGGGTACAGCTCGTCATGCCACTTGCGGTTGTCGATCAGCGGGAAGCCGGGGACGCTGCCCAGCAGCGTCGAACCGGGATAC
This sequence comes from Stenotrophomonas sp. PA-6-5C, assembly GCF_021605635.1. Taxonomy (NCBI): domain Bacteria; kingdom Pseudomonadati; phylum Pseudomonadota; class Gammaproteobacteria; order Lysobacterales; family Lysobacteraceae; genus Stenotrophomonas; species Stenotrophomonas sp. PA-6-5C. The sequence goes on along the minus strand of NZ_WKEE01000032.1, from coordinate 37,343 downwards.
AGATAGTCGTTCAAGGTCGCGCTGGTCTTGTAGTAATCGAAATCGATGTCCTGCCAGATCTTCAGGTGGCGATACTCGGCACCCGCGGCGAGACCGAAGCCGCGCGCATCGGCGTCGATGTTGTAGCTGAAGTCGGCACGCAGGTTGTCGATGCTCTCCTTGGCGTCACGCGGCGAGATGTAGGCCTGCGCGGGATTGAGCTTGAACGCCGAGCTGGTCAGCAGGCTGGAGTCCGAGACGCCCACCGCGTTCGGAAAACCATGGCTGTCGTTGGCATAGTCGACGAACAGGTTGCTCGGGTACGCGCGTACGCCCCAGTAGACCTGGGTGTTGTGGAAGGTCTCTTCGGTGTGGCCGGCGCGCAGCGTCAGCCGCGAAAGGTCGCCGATATCCCAGTTGAAGCTGGCGATCGCACCGCGATTGCTGCGGTCCCAGCGGTCATGGCGGTTCTTGATGTAGATGCTGTTGATCTGGGTGGTGCCGCCGTCCTCGGTCTGGTTGCGTATCGGGAACTTGGCGTTGCCATACAGATCGGTCTTGTTCATCGTCGAGTTCTCGTAGAACCGGTACGAGTACAGCAGCAGCGAGGCATAGAACGGATCGTCCGACGGTTTCCATTCCAGCTTGGCCGAACCACCGAAGTTGGTGATGTAGTTGGTGTAGGTGCCGGTGCTGAAGTTGCCCGGCGCGCGCAGGCCGTTCCAGCCTTTCGCCTCGTCCGGGCCGGTGGTTCCATCGGTGAGGTACTTGCCGGCATCGTTGTAGTAATAGTTCGATTCGACCCAGCGCTTGACGCTGTTGCGCGAGCGCTGTTCATAGCGCGCAACAGCGACGATGCCGAACTGATCATCGGCACCGAACTGGTTGGAGAACACCGCTTTGGCGCTCTTGCCGAAATGGCCCAGGGTCTTGTGGTCGCCACCCGCGCTGCGCCCCACGTTGGTCTCGGCCGTGGAATAGATGCCGGCCACGTCGGCGAACACATACTTGCCGGAGCGGTCAAAGGCACTGCGGCTGATGATGTCGATCACACCACCAATGGCATCTGGCGCCTGCTCGGCGCTGAAACTCTTGTAGATGTCCGTGCGGGTGCCGATGTCGCTGGGAATCAGCTGCAGGTTGTTCATGCGCTCGCCGGAGCCACTGCCACCCACGCTTGCGATCGCGATGCCGTCGATGGTCGTGTAGTTGAGATTGGCCTGCACGCCACGCACGGTCACATAGCGCGGTTCGCCCGCATCTTCCACCGCACTCAGGCCCGGCGCGGCCATCAGGCTTTCGGCCAGCGTCTCATCGCCGTAGCTGTCCATCTCATCGTAGATCACCGAATCCTTGATCACCGGCGAGGTCTTCTTCTGATCGATCACCTCATGGGCGGCGATCACCTTGATCGTTCCCAGCGTCGGAGCGACCACGGCCTCCGGCTGCCGGGGTGCCGGTGCGGCCGGCCTGTTTTCCCGTTGGGCCGGTGCCGCATCGATGGCGATCACGTTGCCATCCACCACCGTGTAGCGCAGGCCGGTGCCGGCCAGCAGCGTGTCCAGCGCCTGCTTGACGGTGGCCCCCCGCGGTACCGCGCCCGCCATCGGTGCATTGCCCGCGCCGGCATACAGGAACTGCACGCCGGAGCTGCGTGACAGCTGCTCCAGTGCCTGGCTCAAAGGCTGCGCGGCGATCGCTGCAGTTACCTTGGTCTCAAGCCCGCTGGACGACACCGCCTGCGCATGTGCGCCCAGGCAGGGAGACAAGGCCAGTACCACCGACAGATAGAGCTTCTTGCGCATCACGGTTCCTTGCAGGAGAGAGGATTGCTGCTGCCGCGTCGGCATTCGACAGCGGCTTCTCCCAAGTAAGAGCCGGCATCGGCGGAAGTGGAGAACGCCGATTCGATGAATTTTTTCTGACAGCCCATCGGCAGACCAGGATCAGCGGCTGGAGACCCATACCGTGTCCTGTTCGCGGCGGATGACGAAGCGCGCGTCCCGCTGCAGGAATGCCTGCAACGCGGCGACCCGATGCGCCTCCAGACTGCCCGACAGGCGCGCCGCGCGCGCCACATCATCGGTCACCCGTACCTGCACCTGGTTGTGCCGGTTGAACGCAGCAGCCACCTCGTCCAGCCGCTCATCACGGAACGACACCCGGCGCTGCTGCCAGTCCAGCAGCATCGACATCGGAATTTCCAGCGGCTGCACCGCATGACTGAGGTGATCGACCTGCACCACCCGCCCGGCGGGCAGCTGCGCCAGCCGGCGTTGCACATCACCGGCGGTCCAGACCTCCACCTCGCCGGAAACCACGCCGACACGCGTGCTCTGCAACCGTCGCGAGACATCGAACACGGTGCCGATGTCACGGATCTGCAGATCACCGACCCTCACCTGGAAGGGCCGGCGATCCGCTGCGATATCAAAGGTGGCCTCGCCCTGCAGCAGCTCGACGCGGCGGCTGAACCAGCCGATGTTCACCCGCAGACGGCTGTCTGCATTCAGCCGCACCTGGGTCCGGTCAGCCAGCACCACCTCACGCAGTTGCCCGTGCCCGGCGACCAGCATCTGTTCGCGCGGCATCAGCCACGGCAGCAGACCGGCCACCAGCACCAGGCCGCACGCCACCGCAGCCACCCGCCTCCAGAGCGGCCGGCGCGTTCGTGTTGCAGCCACGGCGTGCGGTGCGGGCACGGCCGCGGCGAACAACGGCACCACTTTCGCCGTTGCCGGCAGCATCGGCAGCGCTGCCCTGCCTCCCTGTTCCTGCGGGTGCACCGACATCGCCGCGCCCACCTGCCGGTGCAGATGCAGGGCATGCAGGTACGCGCGTACGTGCTCGGGCGAGCCCTTCATCCACGCCATGAACCCGGCGCGCTGCGCAGCGCTCAGGTCACCCTCGCGGTTGCACAGGAACCAGTGCGCAGCCTGTTCGGCCACCTCATCATCCATCGCTGCAGGCTCCTGCCGGTTCATCCGTCCTTCCCAGCGCCCAGCGCTTTCCTGCAGGCATCCAGCCCCTTGCCGATGTGCTTGCGCACCATGTGCACCGACACATCCAGCTGTGCCCCCACCTGTTGGCAGTCCAGCCCTTCGCGGTAATGCAGTTCCATCACCCGCCGCGTGGTGGGGGGCAGTTGTGCGATAGCGCCGCGGATCCCGCTCCAGCGCTGCGCCCGCTCGAAATCACCCTCGATGTCCTCTTCGCTGCTGAGTACCTCGGCCAGCAGGTCGACGTCCTCGATCTGTGGCAGGCCGGAGCGCGAACGTGCCTGTTCACGGGCCAGGTTGGCTGCCACGGCGAACAGATAGGCTTCAGGGTTCTCGATCGCCGCGGCGTCTTCGCCGGTGCTGCGCAGCAGGCGCAGGTAGACCTCCTGCGCCAGATCCTCGGCATCGGCAGCGTGTGAACCACGCCGAAGGAAGAAGCCACGCAGCAGGCGGCGCCGCAGGGCGTAGCTCTTCTCCCAGATCCTGACGCTGTTCACAACCGACCAACCACCCCGAGGCTGGAAAACCCAGCAGGGTGCACACCGACGATGACAACCGCATTGCAGCGGCGCCGGGCAAAGCGCAGGTTCGCGCAGACCCAACCCTCACCTGTCTACCGGCCAACCCATGCGCCGCCTACGCTTGTCTCCCCGGCAGCCACCAAGGCCGCCCCCGCGCCACGGCCCTGCCGGCGCGACTCCGCTCCAGAGCTGTCGCCCTGCCGGCGGTGTCGCGCAGATGCCGGCCGGCGCTCTCTGGAGACGCAGCATGAACCAGGCACACTTCCCTCTCGACACCGATCCGCAGGAAACCCGCGAATGGCGCGAGTCCCTGCACGCGGTGATCAAGGCTGGCGGCCGCCCCCGCGCGCACTACCTGCTGGACCAGCTCGATGAGCTTGATGTGCAGCAGCATGGCGACCTGCACACCCGCGCGTGGACCGCCTACACCAACACGATTCCACCCGAGCGCCAGCCCACCTACCCGGGCGACCTGGCCATCGAGCGGCGGTTGAACGCGATGATCCGCTGGAACGCCATGGTGATGGTGTTGCGCGCCGGCAAGCATTCCAATGTCGGCGGCCACATCGCCACCTACCAATCCGCCGCGGTCATGTATGACGTGGGCTTCGATCACTTCTTCCGTGGCCGTACCGACACCTTCGACGGCGACATGATCTACATCCAGGGCCATTCCGCACCCGGCATCTATGGCCGTGCATTCGTGGAAGGCCGCATCAGCGCCGAGCGCATGGACAACTTCCGGCGCGAAGCCGGGCGCGAGGGCCTGTCCTCGTATCCGCACCCGCGATTGATGCCGGAGTTCTGGCAGTTCCCCACCGTATCGATGGGCCTGGGCCCGCTGACCGCGGCCTATCAGGCCCGTTACATGCGCTATCTGGAATACCGCGGGCTGAAGCAGCACCAGGGCCGCAAGGTCTGGGCCTTCCTCGGTGATGGCGAAATGGACCAGCCCGAATCGCTGGCGGCCATTTCGCTGGCCGGGCGCGAGCGACTGGACAACCTGGTATTCGTGGTCAACTGCAACCTGCAGCGCCTGGACGGACCAGTGCGCGGCAACGCCAAAGTGATACAGGAACTGGAAGGCACCTTCCGTGCCGCCGGCTGGAACGTCATCAAGGTGATCTGGGGCGGTGGCTGGGACGACCTGCTGGCACGCGATCACAGCGGCCTGCTGCGCCAGCGCATGATGGAGTGCGTGGATGGCGACTACCAGACCTTCAAGTCGCAGAGCGGCGCCTACGTACGCGAACACTTCTTCGGGCGCTACCCGGAACTGCTGGCGCTGGTCGCACACATGAGCGACGAGGAGATATGGGCGCTGACACGTGGCGGCCACGATCCGCAGAAGGTGTACGCCGCCTACCAGCAGGCAGTGAACACCAGCGGCCGGCCGACCGTGGTACTGGCCAAGACGGTGAAGGGCTTCGGCATGGGTGAGGCCGGCGAAGGCCAGAACATCAATCACCAGTTGAAGAAGATGAGCACCGATGCGGTGCGCGCCTTCCGCGACCGTTTCGATCTGCCCGTCAGCGATGAACAGCTGGAGGAAATGCCGTACCTGCGCCCGGCGCCGGGCAGCCCGGAGGCGCTCTACTTCGCGCAGCGTCGCCAAACGCAGGGCGGCCAGCTGCCGGCACGACTGGCACAGGTCGATCCGCTGCCGCTGCCAGCGCTGTCCACGTTCAACGCACAGCTGCAGGGCAGTGGTGATCGCGGCCAGTCCACCACCATGGGTTTCGTGCGCATCCTCACCACCCTGCTCAGGGACCCCGAGCTGGGCAGGCTGGTGATCCCGATCGTGCCCGATGAATCGCGCACCTTCGGCATGGAAGGCCTGTTCCGCCAGATCGGCATCCACTCTCACCTCGGCCAGCTGTACACGCCGCAGGATGCAGGCCAGCTGAGCTATTACAAAGAAGCCAGGGATGGCCAGATCCTGCAGGAAGGCATCAACGAATCCGGCGCGATCTGTTCGTGGATCGCCGCCGGTACCGCATACGCCAACCACGGCCTGGCCACGATTCCGTTCTACATCTTCTATTCGATGTTCGGCCTGCAGCGCGTCGGCGACCTGGCCTGGGCCGCGGCCGACGCGCGCACCCGTGGCTTCCTGCTTGGCGCCACCTCGGGCCGCACCACGCTGATGGGCGAAGGCCTGCAGCACGACGATGGCCACAGCCACGTGCTGTCCTCGGTGATTCCCAGCTGCGTGTCCTACGACCCGACCTACAACTTCGAGCTGGCGGTGATCATCCACGACGGCCTGCGCCGCATGTACGTGGACCAGGAAGACATCTACTACTACATCACCCTGCTCAACGAGAACTACCCGCACCCGGCCCTGCCCGACGGCGCCGAAGCCGGCATCCTGAAGGGCCTCTATCTGCTGCGCCCCGCCGCTGCCGACACCATTGCACAGCCTCGCGCGCAGTTGATGGGCAGTGGCTCGATCCTGCGCGAGGTGCTGGCCGCCGCCGATCTTCTGCAGCAGGATTTCGGTATCAGCAGCGACGTCTGGAGCGCCACCAGCCTGACCGAACTGCGCCGCGACGGCCTGGCTGTCGAGCGCTGGAATCTGCTGCACCCGGCCGACGAGCCGCGCGTCCCCTACGTGCAGCAGTGCCTGCAGGACCACGCTGGCCCGGTGGTGGTGGCAACCGACTACATGAAGATCGTCGGCGACCAGATCCGTTCCTTCATCAGCGATCGTCGCTTCATCGCACTCGGCACCGATGGTTTCGGCCGCTCGGATACACGCGAATCGCTGCGGACGTTCTTCGAGGTCGATCGCCACTTCATCGTGCTGGCGGCACTGAAGGCCCTGGCCGACGATGGGCATGTCGAACGAAGCCTGCTGCAGCAGGCGATCGACCGGTACGGGATCGATACTGGCAAGCGCGACCCCGCCGCAGCATGACAACGCAGCAGCAGCATCCGCAGAGCGCGCCTCTGCGGATGTCGCTGCATCACATCGCTACGGCAACCGCTTGAACAGGTTGGTCTGCAGGATCGGCGTACCGTCATGAGCGAAGAACGCCTTGGTTTCGGTCATCGTTGAGCGGTCGGCGGCCACCGTATACACACGGGTGGACGCCGGCGCACCGTGATCGACCAGCTGCATCACCAGCGTGTTCGGCGCCGGCAGTTTCAGCGTCGCCTGGTTGGCACCGTAGCTGCCGGTCAGCGCCGCGGGCGTGCCGTCCAGCGCCAGCGTACCTTCGGATTTCATCGTCTTGCCATCATGCAGGACGATATCCACGTGCGAGCTCCACCTGCCCGCGCCGGCGTCCTTGAATTCCAGCACGACCCGTTGCGGACGCTGTGCTTCAGGCAGCGCGGACGTGGCGATATCCAGCGACCAGCGGCCGAGCAGCGGCGAGGACTTCGAGCTTTCAGCCAGGGCAGGCATCGCCTGCAGCAGGGCCACGGACAGCAACGCGGCGGACAACAGCTTCATGCGAGGCTCCTTTCGAGTGAGGGAGGTGCTGCAGGCGCGTTGTGGGGTACCCGCAAAAGCGGATGCTGCGCGCCAACGTCCGGTCGTGCAAGCGCTGGCCGATGCCCCCCCTCCCCTCCGTCTTGTGACGCTGAATAGTTACGTTATAACCTTTCACATTCTTTTCACGGAGTGTGTCATGCGTCGTCACCTGCTTGCTGCAGCCATCCTGTTCGTCGTCCACAACGTCCATGCCAGCGACGGCCCCACCCTGCCCGCCGCCCAGGTCGAGGCAAGCAAGCCCTCCCGGATCGACAGCATCGTCACCGTCGAGACCCCGCAGGCGCAGAACCGCACCCTCGGCGGCATGCTTGAACATGTCTCCGGCGTGCAGAACAGCGCCTTCGGGCCCAATGCCGGTGCGCCGGTCATCCGCAGCCTCAGCGGCAACCGCGTGCAGATCCTGGAAGACGGCCAGTCCATCCTCGGCATGAACGCCTTCAGCGGCGACATCAACATTCCGTTCGATCCGCTGTTCGTGCACAGCGTCACCGTCAACAAATCCTCCGATACCGTCCGCTACGGCGGCAACGCCATCGGCGGCAGCGTCGACATCGACTCCGGCCTGATCTCGCGCACGATGGAGGACAAGGACCAGTCGATGGAACTGGTCCTGCGCAAAGGTTTCAACGCGGCCGATGCGCAGGGCTTCCGCATGAACTTCAACAACCAGCGGAATGTCTCGACGAACCTGCAGGTCTCGCGGCAACGCATCTCGTACTACGACATTCCCGGCCACAGCAAGGCGGGCGTCTGCAACACCCGGCTGTTCCCGGCCACCGGCGGCGTCAATTCGGCGCTGGCCGACAGCTGCCAGAAGGAAGCGCGCGTCCAGCAGCTCTACAACAAGGCCTCGCAACCCTACATCGACCAGTTCATGACCGAGAACCCCGATTGGGCCGATGGCGATTTTTCCTTCTATACCAACAGCCCGACCTCGGTCTGGCAGCGCCGCACTTACATCAATCCAGTCAACCCGGCCTATGTCGCCGGCACGCCTTCGTACGTACAGAAGCAGATCAACAACGATGTGACCCCCGATTACCACCATCGGCTGGGCAACAGCTACTCACGCAGTTCGCAGGTTGCACTCGGCTCGACCTGGTTCTTCGATCGCGGTTACGTCGGCGTCAGCATCGATGCCAAGGACAGCGAATACGGTGTGCCGGGCTTCTCGATGCAGAACCTGTCCTTCGGCGCGAACCCTGCCGACGGCCTGCCGGTGGGCGTGGTGATCAAGCAGCAGCGCTACGCCCTGGAAGCATTGCTGCGAGATCCGCTGCCGTACGTCGAACGTGCCGAACTGCGGGTTTCAAAACTGGACAACACCTCGGGCGAGCGCCTGGGCTCGACCAGGGCCAACGACTACGACTTCCAGAGCACCCAGGCAGAACTGTTGCTGGTGCATCAACCCGTCGGGCCGCTCAGCGGCGTGCTGGGCCTGAGCCATCAGGCGCGCGACGTCACCGGCAGCGGCACGCTGCGCTACCTGCCTGATGTGGAAACGCGCAGCAACGCCGTGTTCCTGAAGGAAACCCTCGACTTCGGCTGGGTTTCCTTCGATGCCGGTGTCCGCCATGAACGCGTGGACCATGACCTGCAGCCCAGCCGCTTCAAGACCTCGCGCAATGCTGCCAACACCACGCTGCCGGACCGCTCCTATCGTCTCAACAGTTACAGCCTGGGCTCGTATGTCGAACTCGGCCCGCTGTTCGCCGCCAAGGTGCGCTATTCGTCTTCGCAGCGCGCACCGGAGATCAACGAGCTGTATGCCAGCAACGCGCATTATTCGGTGATGACCCAGGAAGAAGGCAACCAGAACCTGGAGCCGGAACGCGCGAAGAACCTGGAGCTGACCGGACTGTTTCATCTTGGCGGCTTCGCGCTGTCAGCCACCGCCTACCGGATGAAGTACGAAAACTACCTCTACCAGGGCCACTCCGGCATGCAGATGGCCAACCGCCTGCCGCTGAAGTACTGGAAGCAGACCGACACCACGGTGAAGGGATTCGAGATCGATGCCTCGCAGGCGCTCGACCTTGGCGGCTACGGGAAATTGAATCTGTCCGCCTTCGCCGATCTGGTCAGGAACCAGGCCGATCGTCCGGACACGCTGCGCGCGCACAACGATGGCGAGTACCTGCCGAACATGCCGACCAACCGCTATGGTGCCAACCTGCAATGGCAGCGCGACCGCTGGAAGGTACAACTGTCCAGCACCTACTACGACAAGCAGAAGTACCTGGGCCGCAACGTCAGCGAAGAGATTCCGCTGGATGCATTCAACCTGGTCGATCTGCAGGTCAGCCGCGAGTTGCCGGTACGCAATGCCTACATCGCCGGGATGGAAGTATTCGTCAACGGCAGCAACCTTCTGGATGACGACGCCCGCCCACACAACTCGCCGTTGAAGTACATCGCACCGCTGCCCGGTCGCGGGTTCCAGGTCGGTGTGACCGTGAAGCTTTGAACCAGGGGCGGCAGCATCGCGCCCGAGGAACGTGAACCGCGGGCGCGGTTGCGCGCACGACAGGCGCGATTACCATCGGCCCTCCGGTCAACCATCGACGAAAAGGAGGATTCAATGCACTGGATGCATGCAATTTCCTGTGCGCTGCTGTTGGGCGTTTCGTCCACTGCAGGCGCGGCCTCGGCCATTGCCTACGATGCGGATGGCGCCTATGGCTACTCGATGAACCAGGCGACGGTGAGCGCCGCGATGCAGAACGCCGTGAAGTACTGTGCCGCCCGCTCCCACAACTGCGGGCAGTCGGCCGTCGCCAGCGGCAAGAGCTATTCGGCCATCTTCACCGGAACGGTGTCCATGGGCTTCGCCCTGGCCGAGGCCAGTCCGGAAGGCGCGCAGCGCAAGGCAGACAAGATGTGCCGGGAACGCGCCAACGACTGCACGCTGGCGGTGATGTGGGGCGAGCAGCCGTCCCGGGTGATCGAGCGACCGTGGCATCCCGGCGCGCCGGCGCCGACTCCGGCAGCGGCGAGCGGCCGCAGCGACTGATCGTTGATCGGTGAGACAGCCGCCCAGCGTCGATAACACTGGGCGGCTAGGGTGTAGGCAAAGGCCGTGCTGGAACAAGGCCGATGCGGCAGGGCACGGCGAGCACGGGCCAACCATACAGATGTTGAAGGCGAAACTCGTACATCAGCGCTTATAGCCTCCAGTCACCTCAGTTGTGACCCAGCGTTCCACGCCGTCGAGCCGCGCGATAGCAGGCGTTGAACACGGCCAGACCCACCGCCAGATACACCGCCGCATTGCCGACAATGAACAGCAATCGTGGCCCTTCGCCTTTCAGCAGAAGCCCGTCCTGTTCGGCAATGATCCACGCGGCAGCATGACTGAAGGGAAGCAGCGCCAGCATGTTGCCGGGATAGGCCGGCAAACCCACCAGCGCGACAACTCCAAGCAGCATCAGCGCATTGACTGCCTCAGCCTGTTTGAACAGCACGCTCAGACCGCCCATGATCAGACCAAGGCCCAGCAAGGAGGGCGCTGACACCAGCAGGATCGTGATCAGTGGAAGCACGGGGACGTCAAGCGGAAGACCAACGATCCAGAACGTCACATGCAACAGAACCAGCGTCCCCGTCAGAGCACCTGCAATCTGCACACTGCTGCGCACCAGCAGGATGACAGCCAGCGGACGCCCCACTACGCAAAGCTGTTCCAGCGTGCGCCGCCGCACCTCGTCCGCTGCCTCTCCGGCCACGCCGCTGTACGACGCGCTGGCAAAACTCCATACGACGAAGCCTAAAGCCAGCGACGACTGCTTCGGCAGAAGATCCGTGCTGGGCAGCCAAGCCATGCCGTATGCCAAGCCGGCAAATACCGCCAGCAGGACCAACGAACTGACCACGAGTTCGAACGCGTAGCGACGTTGCCGATGGAAATGAAGCAGGATCTCTGCACTGTAGAAGCGCAGCAGGGTCATGGCAGATCCCTGGTGTGTGGAGCGGTAGCCTCTGCTACAACATCTACTGACGTGATGCTTGCGTGGCACAGATCAGGGTAGATTCGCGCCAGGGCCTGCAGTTGGCTCAGCTGGGCGGCGAACGTACCGGTCCGCGAAAGGGCGGCCAGCACCGATGCGGGCAACGGATGGATGGCCTGCACGGTCAGGCGGTGGCGTTCGACAGCAGTGCTGGCAAGGGTTCCGGCGCGCTCAAACGCGCACCGCCCTGCCTCCATGCCGACCACCCGCTCGGCCGTAGCCGCGACAAACCCAGCATCGTGGGAAATGGTGATCACGCTGGCGCCACGCGCCTGCTCTTCCTTCAGCACGGACTGCAGGGCCTGGGTACTCTCCACGTCCAGCCCCAACGTGGGTTCGTCCAGCATGATCAGGTCCGGACGGTGGGCCAGTGCACACAGCAGCGAAGCGCGCTGTCTATTGCCAGTAGATAGACGGCGCACCGCTCGCTGCAATGCGTGCAGTCCAAGTTGTACAGCCAAGGCTTGCACGTAGCCTCGGTCCATCCTCTTACCGCGCAGGCGGCAGGCGTACTCGCAGTTTTCCTGGATGCTCAATCGTTCATAGAGGTTGGCCCGACCTTCCAGCAGCAGACCAGTACGTTCAAGTCCGCGCCGGCCGGTTCCTACCAGCGGCCGGCCCAGCAAACGAACCTGCCCACAAGTCGGCTCGATCAGGCCAACGATGCTCTTGAACAACGTAGTCTTGCCCGAACCATTGGGTCCGACGATCGCGACTGACTCCCCTTGAAGCACCCGCAGTGACACTCCAGTCAGCGCCTTTACTGGACCGGGGAACTCCTTGTGCAGGTCTTCGACCCAGACTGCCTCATCCATCAAGATCTTCCTTGCCTCAATGCTTCCAGTAGCGGTCATGTCGTCGTCAGCGCCTTAGACTTCAAGTGCCCGGAGAAATTCATCAGCAATCCGTTGGGCACTCTGATCCGCACTGGCAGCCACATGGCCACGGAGGATCTCCGGAACATTCGACACGCCAAGGTCATGAGCAAATCGGCTGATGATAGTCGGCGTGTGGAATATCAAATTCTCACGAATGGTTGCGCACGTCGTCTGCGGCGACAGGTCCAGATCGAATGAATACTGCCGGCTCATTTTCATCTTAGGTACGACAACATTGATGGAGATAGAGAAATTTTCAGAAGGAAACTGCACATGAATATCCTGGCTATCTCGGTAGAACATTACCCGACCACGCGACAGGCGCGTACGCTCAAGGAAGCGAACCTCCACCTTCTCCCCGACGTCGCCGATCACGCTCTGATGGTCGTATTCGAAAAGTACCGTTTCATAACCCGGCCCTTCGTACCCAAGGCTCAGTAGAGCAAAGTTGTGATCATGTGGATCCTCATAGAAGAAGATTTCCTCTCCGGTGATTCCTGTAGGCGGAATCCAGATAGCGGCACGGATGAAGTAATGATCAGCGCGGTGGAGCATGAACACCTGCGGCGTGTAAGGATTTATTGAGTCGAACCTTCTCTCGTCAGCCAATTGGCGCAGGATGGTCTCGGATAGAAATGTGCGGTTGTTGTACAACTTGCGCATCATCATCGCTGCGAACTCTAGGTTGTCATTGAGGACGTTTTCTCCTTGCCCGTCAAGAAACTCGATCAACTCATCAAGGCTGATCGATTCTTCACTATCCAAATCCCAGGAATATGCCAATGTATCACCCTCAAATGTGACCATGCTGCCGCAGGCTCTGGATTGTGCGATCTGCGGCCGCGCGAACCTGCGGGTGAGCGTCCGAGCTGGCGCGCATCAGCAAACCTGCACCACGTTGCAGGTCCAAGCGCAGCAGCGTTTTCACCGCTTTCCAGCGAACGAAGTAGAACCGGCTTGCTTCATAGATCTTCTCCAACCTGTCCGGCGTTCCTTCTGCAGGAAATCGACCTAGGATGTCCATTGCGAATTCGAGGCGACTGGCATGGACGCTCGCTGAAGAAACTCCAGTTCGCCGCAGGGATTGGCGGCCGTAGTGGCACACCAAGTCCGAATGATCGTTGATTACCAGCTGGAGCAGCCAGATCGTACCGTCCACAGACATGGTTTCAAATGCATCCTGACCCCGGCGTATGGCAACCATGTCGCCGCCAGAATATGAAACTACACTGCAATGCTGCAGCACCTCACCATCTGAGTCCGGCACGACCTCCAGATGACGAAGTTGCATGGTGCCACTCCCCAAGAACAGAAAACATGCATCATTCGCCAACAAACTCAACTGGTCCCGCGAGAAACTGGGTCCGCCATCGGATCTCACCGCACTGAATTTAAGGCCCATTTGGGGGACCTTGGTAAGCAATATGGTCTTGACCTCATCCCGGCAAATCTCTATGTGGTCGTCGGTTTGGTAGGCGCCCCTTCCTTCCAACGAGTGGTCATCCATGCAGGACAGTAGCAACTCCGCCAAACCTTTGAACTCGACAGTCGCGGCAGCCTTTAGTAAGGGCATGTAGTCTTCAATGCCATTTGATCGAGAATCCAAAATCGCAAGAATACTGGCGAGCCCATCCGCACGATCACCGACATTCAGACCGGCAATTTCGCGTCGCCCTGGCCCACTCTGCGGTCGTATCTCAGCGTTCATATGTCCTCCTCCCTCCACCGAGGAAGCCGCCCACCTCACGGTGGGCGACCAGCCGTATTACCTCAGAGGTTGGTTATAATTTTCACCGCGCCCTTGATCGCGGCGCATTTCCAACCACCGATGTTCCCACCATCACAGCTCAGGCCGACCGGCATCTCCAGATCCGATATGAGAGCTTCAATGTTTCCGTTCTTCATGGTCTATTCCTTGTAGTTGTTAACTGCCACTCGAATGGATATCCCTTCCGACATGCGTGCACTCCATCGCACACGAAACTGCATTGGTGGCAGCAGATGTCGCCAGCCGCCGCCTGATTGATCTCGCTACTCGTAACGCAACGCCTCAATAGGATCGAGCCGGGCAGCCTTTGCGGCGGGAATAATTCCAAATATCACCCCCACCAACCCAGAGAACGCAACTGATAGAATCACCGCCCACCATGGCACTACAGCCGCGGGCAGCCCGGGAATCAACGCCGAAGCTAGCGCCCCTCCTGCGTAGCCGATCACCACGCCTATCAGTCCGCCTATAGCGCTCAGCACCATCGCTTCCCCAAGAAACTGCAGCAGAATCGAGCGTGACGTTGCGCCCAGCGCCTTGCAGATGCCGATTTCACGGGTTCGCTCGGTGACGGAAACCAGCATGATGTTCATGATTCCGATTCCACCGACCAGCAATGAGATCCCGACCACCCCTGCAAATACAGTGCTCACCAAATTGATAATGGTCTTGAGCGAGTCTCCCAGCTGATCTGGAGTTTCGACCCTGAAGTCATCCGCAACATCGTTGCTCAAACGCCTTGACCGACGAAGCGCCTGCTCTGAGCGTTGCTTTACGAGTTCAATATTCGTGCGATCCCGTACGTGGAGGTCGATACGCAGGTCGATCTGTGCAACGTCACGCACAAGCGCCAGCCCGGTTGAGAAAGGTACCAAGACAAAGTCATCCTGGCTGAAGCCGAATACCTCGCCCCGCTCCTCCATGACACCGACCACCTTGCACCATTCCGAGTCGATGCGGATATAATCGCCCAGGGGATTCTCGCGCAGATTCAGATTCTTCCGCAGGGCCTCTCCAATCACGCATACTCTCCGGCGCGAGTCATTGTCCGCTTCGGTAATGAAGCGCCCCAAGCGGGGATAGACCTGACGCGAGTGCTGGTAAGAAGGCGAACTCGCAATTACCCGGGTGAATGCCTCTACACGACCGGCACTGACGGTTCCGCCATAGTCACCCATTACGTCGAGCGTGGGTGAGATTTCAGCCAAGTACTGCACGCTATCCTGCAGCTGTTGGAAGTCAAGGAGAGAGATACGACTACGACGGCCCTGCAGCTGGTCCTCGAACGAGGTTTCAGCACGCACGCTCAGACTGTTGGCACCGAGACCAGCAAACTGCTCTGTGATTGATGCCGCCATACCCTGGAAAATTGACACGACGGCAATGACAGATCCGACACCAATGATGATCCCCAGTACCGTCAACAGGCTGCGGAGTGCATGCGCACGAATACTTTTTAAGGCGTTCTCAAGAATGAGGAGAAGCTCAGCCATGTGATGAACTCCGGCAATCGCTGCTGATGGATCCGTTCTCGATGCGGATTCTGCGCTGGCATCGTTGGGCTATGTCCTGCTCATGGGTAACCATCACGATCGTGCTACCCTCCCGCCAGAGCACATCAAACAAGCCCACTATTTCTTCGGTAGTGGATGCATCAAGATTTCCGGTCGGCTCATCCGCCAGGAGGATGCTGGGCTCTCCGCATAGAGCTCGGGCTATGGCCACGCGCTGACGCTGCCCCCCTGACAGCTGGCTCGGCAGGTGCCAAGCGCGCTCGGAGAGTCCAACCTTCTGCAGCGCATTCATCGCGCGCTCTTCCCGTTCACTGCGCGCCATGCCACGGTATCGAAGCGGGTGGGCAACGTTACTGAGAGCCGATTCACGCGGCATCAGGTTGAAGCTCTGAAAGACGAAGCCAATTCGCTCGTTACGAACTCTGGCCAGGGCTGGTTCGTCCAAGGCTGACACATCCTGTCCGCCAAGTAGATACTGCCCCTCTGTCGGGCGATCCAAGCAACCAAGTATGTTCATCAGCGTTGACTTTCCAGAGCCAGAATGACCGATGATCGCGGCGTACTCATTCGCACTGATCTGCAGATCAATTCCGCGTAGTACGTGCAGATTCTCGCCCGCCATGTCGTAGTACTTGTGCACCGATCTCAACTGCAGGGTCGGATGCATCATGGCGCACCGGAACCGGCGAGCTTGGCCCTGACTGACTGGTTGTCACGCAAATGCCGCATGACTTTGCCCGGCCCGACCACCACACGTTCTCCAGACTCCAGCCCTGAGACGATCTCGACGTATGTGTCGTCGGACAGTCCTGATTCCACGTAGCGCCTAAGTACAGTACCCCCCAACTCCACCAGCACATACTGACGGCGGTGTCGCTTCCTGTCGCGATGCGAAGTTTCGTCGGCATCTTCCACGGTCCCTGTCAGGACGGCCTGCACTGGAACAGCAATTGGCTCACGCCCCTCATCCACGAGTATCTCAGCTCTACAACTCATGCCTGTGCGCAACGAACCATGATCACCTTCCTGCAGTGAAATCTCCACTTCGTAACTACGTTCGGTAGTATTGAGATCCGTGCCTTTCCGTGGCGGCGCCAGCGCGATCCTCTCCACGACGCCAGTGATCGCCTTGTCCACGGCCGAGCCGGCAAAAACCCTTGCTGTCTGCCCTGACTCTACCCGAGCGACATCCATTTCATCCACCTTGATGGTGGCAGTCATAGTGGAGAGATCGGAAATGGTCATCAGATTGGAACCGACGATTCCATTGGAACTCGGCACTGCGGTCTCGCCTACCTTCAAGGCGACTGTGGTCACCACACCGCTAATCGGCGCGCGGATTAGAGTTTTTGACAGGCTCTCGTTTGCCTGCGCCAGAGCGGCCTTCGACTGGCGCAGCTCCTCTTGACTGGCAGCGAGCTTCAAACGCGCCAGCTCGGCTTCATGCTGCACTTTTTCGTCGCTTGCGACGTCAACCAAGCGGTCAGCAACGAGCTCCGCACTACGCCGGGCCTGCTGCTGCCTGAGCCTCAGCATAGCCTCCTGCAGCTGGATATCCACTTGCTTCTGGCGGACCTGGGACACACGCTGTTCGACTTCAGCCTTCTGCGCCTCCTGATCAAGAATCATTACAAGCTGCCCCTGCTGGACAGCGTCTCCTTCTTTGACCATAACCTCGCGTACGCGACCTATTACCTGCGGCGAGAGAGCGGCGGCATCTTGGAAGTCGAATGTGCCAGAGCCCAGCACAGTGGCGCGCAAGGCGCGCGGGGAGACGACTTCCAACTCAACCTGGGGCGGCGCGCCACGTTTGTGCATCGACAGTCCCAGACTGCCCACTGCAACCGCCAGCACGATACCTGCTGCAAGATGGCGTCGCGTCATACGCCAATTCCCGCCAGGACCATGATTGCCCAGACGACGTAGATCAGCACTATCGGCGTGGTTGCAATGATCACTGCTCGCAGCGCACTGAGCTTCATCCAGCGCGAAACACCAATGGCACACAGCACGACGGCCCACAGCGTCTGGATGCCCACTGCACCAGCCAGCGCAAGCCAGGGACTGTCTGCAGATAGACCCACCAACTGGGCCAATGCCAACGGATTGGCTGACTCCGGAAGAATCTGGTGAGAACCGCCGAGCACAGACCGCATGGCCGTCAGCAACAGTGCGAACGAATCAGGCACGGTCAGCCACGCAGCGAAAACGAACCAGGACGAGCCAACGCGCTCAACGTATTGAAATCGCGCGACGAGGCTCAGATAGATTGCGGTCAGCAGTATGACGGCAATTGCGATCACCAGAGACGAGACGATGGTGACCAAGCCAAGAAGGCCTCGTCCCATTAAATCATGCATCAGCTGGAGCTCTTGGCCACTCAAGCCGCTGGACTCGGCCAGCAGTCGGTCCTGCAACCAAGCAATATCTACCGTTGCGAAGTAGGCCGACCACGCAGCGACCGTTGCCACGACCAGGAGCAGCAAAGGCAGTACCGACTTTCCCTTGTGACTGATCTGGTCCCATGCCTGCTGCGGCGCGAGCACCAGATCACCCAAGACCCTAGCTCCGGCAATCGTCATGCTGATCCTCCAGAATTTCCATTCAGTCCGCGCTCGGCCCGCCGAGCCTCTTTTTGCTTTGTAAGTTCAGATTTCATCTGCTCAAAATGGGATTTCATTCGGGAATCGCCTAGCTCACGGACCAGTACTTCAAGGTTCCGGGTAGAGGGAAGCAACTCTTCAATGCTGGCGATGCGACCGGCATGTATGTCGAAGAGGTACTGCTCGGATACCGGAGTGACTTCAGGGATAAAGTTCAGCGAAACCGACAGCGTTTCTGGCGGCCACTGAGCGTGGACATCCACACTCTTGCGAAACAGCAGCATGGTTCCGGGTGCAAGGCGCTGCCGCCCCTGCGGGGTCAATGCAACCTGCTCGCCAACACTGCCCGCGACGCTGGCATTGTCATAGGTCCACAAATCCGTCTGATATCCAGGACCATGCAAGCCGATGGTCAGGAAGTCAAAGTTGTGATCGTGTGCATACTGGCTACCGTAGACATAGAACCGATCAAAATGTCCCCGATTTACGTCAGCGAACGGATCGTCGGCAGCAGGCCATAGATTTACCCTAAGATAGAATCCACTACGCCGCGCCAGAATGAAGCTTTGGCCGCTGTAACGGTTGTCGCTCTGAAACGATGCCAGTTCTTGCTCAAGCTCATCAGCTAGGAAGCTACAAAACAGGCCGGGTGTATTGTGCAGCGCATGAAAATTCTTCCAGAGTTCGGGCCACGTGGCGATATTCTGCAAGCGAAGGGGATCTTGGGCTTCCACCCAATCGCAGAAGCTCTGCAGATCCATCATTTCGTCAGTGGCGGCATTGATCAGCGGCATGCCGTGTTGCCCTGCTGAAGTTGCGTCCACGCTGTGTTCGCGGCAGCCATGATGTGTGGGTGCGGATCGTCGCGCAGCGCATCCAGAGCGCGCAAGCCAATGTCGAGGTCGACGTTCAGGAGTGCCTCGATGGCCTTCCACCGAATGAAATGTGCCGGGTGGCGCAAGAGCTTCTGGAGCACCGGGATCAACTTCACATCGCCGAAATTCGCGATGTATTCACAAGCATGCTGCAAGCGAGAGAGGTGCTGACTGGCCGCCGTGGCATAGATTGCCTGACCGGTCTGCGAGTCGTGGCGGGTTATCAAGTGCCGACCGAACGCCTGTCGGCTTACGACCAACGTTACGTACGCCCGCTTTGACCAGGCCACTATATGGTCGCGTTTCCCATCCAGGAACAGAGCGCAGCCACGCTTCAGCACCTCGGTATAGCCGTTCTCCACAGCGCGGCTGTCTTCAAGCTCCCCCTGCTCTCCATAAGGGCTGCGAAAGACTTCCAAATGCACGCAGCATTCACTTACTAGAGCGATGACACAGTCCTGCGGAACACTGCACATTTCCCGCGGGCGGGTGCGCCCAGCAGCCTCCACGCCCAGTGCAACCGAGTAGCCGTTTTCGTCGAGAATCGGAAGCAGGTTTCCAACCCTATCAAGAGCCGATTGCCCCTTGTTATGGCGATAGAAATAGTCAGCGAAGAACTGCGCACAGCTGTTCCCAGCAGCGATTTCAGCAATCATTGGAACCAGAGATAGCAGTTCGCCCTCTGCATTTCTGGTGTCGTTCAATGCAGCCTGCAACCGGCCCATACCTTCGTTGGGAAACATGATGATGCCCATTGCTCTGGAAGCTCGTTTCAAGGAGCGCTGCGCGACTGACGTCACGCAGCGCACGCTACCCTCAGTGCAGATCGCCTGCGTAGAGAATGAGATCAAGGGCAACGATTGCAACGAATACCGGAGCTACAGCTTGGGGATCACCAAATCCAGCGGGAACGACAGCCAATGCGAGTGCCGGGAGCGTGATTTTCATATCGATTCTCCTTATCACTGCAGGTTGTAAACGCGCGCAAGACCCTGAGCGCGACCTGACCGTAGCATCGCGACCTCAGAAACCTCAATGTTCATTAGCGACATTTTCCGAATAAGACGCGACGCAACGCGCCACAAGTTCGGGACGCTGCCCGCCCTCCCTAGGGACCATTGATGTTCAGCACGTTCACGCGCAAGAAGGTTCGCAGTGTCACAGCTCTTTTCTCTGGCGCCTGGACAGGAGCTTTCAACTACTACCTAGCGTCCACTTACGACAGGTCCACCACCAAGAAGGTGTATCTACTGCTGCTTTCAAGAACAGTGGCTTTGCAGAGCCGCGGAACTGTCAAATTAGGCCAGCCGTTTGTAACTCGTCGGCGTCGCTATGGCAGAGTGCATCCTGTTAGTTGATACCTGTGCTGGTGACCGCCACCGGGTTCTTTGCAGTGGCGGCGGCTTGCCGGCGCCCAGCGTTAACTGCAGGAGTCTCTTAGCAACTGTCCGAAGACATCATGCAATTGCTCGGACGCGTCAACGATCTGCCTCCGAAGCAAGAACCAAGCATCCCGCGTCTACACTGCGTGTACGCCGTACAGCCACCCTGTTGTCAAAGGCGACATCGCGATGAACTGCCTCTCAGCGCTTCTGACTTCGAGCCTTGGGCAATGACGCCACTTGACTGTTTGCGTCGCATACGTATGGCCAACCTTGGCGACCATCTCAGCGATTCGACGGCTTCAACGAAAGATGTGCCGGCAGATCGGCGAAGCGCCGGCCAGGTGTGGGGTCGGCATCGCCCCCCCTGCCCTTCCCGAAGTAAGCCCCACTTCTTATTCCAACTGGCAGGGCGACCTTTGGCGTCGGACTGCATGCTCCGATTAAACGGCCCAGGATCGCAACCAACGCCCACAACATTCCCTTGTGTTGACCAATCTGGGATGCGCCTCTATTGGTGGAGTTAAAGATGTCTTCCCGGGCTGGCGCCGACGACTGTGGGTCCAGGTCGCGGAAGAACCGAAACGCCCTTAGTGCGGTAGAAGGTCATCCACCCTGCTCTGACATACAGGCACACAGGGCTGCTGCCACCTCATACAGCCCATGTCGTGCCTTCTGGCCTCATCGGGGTCTTCTTGAATTGAAGGTCGGCCAGCGACGGCCTGGGCGTGCACCGGAGCCAGAGCGGTGCAGGACGAAGAAGCGATCTTCCAACTTGTCGCGGGGAGCATCGAGTGAGCTGCTTCAGCTCGCGGATGTCCTGCTTGTTCTGCTCGACCTGCACGGCTGCTTGGCCAGTTCGAGCTTCAGCGCCGGCACGTCCGCCAGCTGGGTGTCGATGGTCTGCAGCTGCTGCTGGACCGTGGTCATCTGCTGGTTCGTGACCTGCTGCTGGGTGAGCACGGCCTGCATAGAGCCGACCAACCAGATGCCACCGGCGATCGTGAAGCTGGTGAAGACGCCAACAATCCACTTTTCAACCGGCCCCAGGGAGATGCGAATGCGGCCGTCCTGGCTCGGCTGGGCTTCCATGCTCATACGCCCCCACCCAACTTGCCGTAGGCGATGGACTTGCGCCACAGGGTTTCCAGATGCGAGATCAGGTTGCCGGCGGTGGCAGTGCTGATGCCGATATCGGCCCAGTTGCGCCAGTACGTGGTGGCCGCGCGATCGATGCCGCCGACGGTGCCCACTGCCGGGGTGGTGCTGACCAGCGCGTCCAAGCCCGGAACCGCCTTCGGGTTGGTGGCACCGTCCAGGTGCACCTCGATGTCCCAGTTCTCCTGGAAACCATCCTTCAGGGTGGTCCAGTTCTCCTGGAGGATGTTGACGATCTGGATCTTCTCGGCTTCGGTCATCACCGCGTTGCGGTCATCGGTGAGGATGATGCCGTTGTTGGCCAGCTCGGTCTCGTTGAGAGTGAAGCCGTCGAAGGCCTCATACGCCTGGAACGGCGCCAGACGCACGGTCTTCTTGCGGTTGTAGGTGACCTGGTCGTCACCGGTGTAGTTCTGGTAGTTCGAGTCGTTCGTGTAGCGGATCTTCTCGTTGAAGACGCCGTTGCCGAAGATCGAATCCTGGCGGTTCTGGATCAGCCAGTTGGCCAGCGGGCGCTGGGTGGTGAACTGGTCGACCGGGTCGTTGGTCGCATAGGTCTGGAGCTGGGTATTGGCACCAGACACCATCTGCGCAGCGGTAAGCGGCATAGGAATGGCCTCGGAAGGAAAGATGGCCAGCCCGCGAGGGCTGAGGTTCTTTCCGCGTTCCGAGGGCGCGAAGCTCGTTACAGCGCTACCGGCGGCGAACCCGGCTTACGTCACACGCGGGGCGGCTGGTGTGCCGCTCGGTGGTCAAGATGCCAGCGCTGGTGGGCGCGTCAATGGGCGATCCCCCGGGTACATTCGGAGAGCCGGGGCAAGCCGGCTATATCAAAAAGGGGCAATGGAATGAGCTTTCCCGTAACTGCGTTCTTTGTGGCCGAAGCATCGGAAGTGCCAGCAGGACGCTTCTACATCAACAAGGGCCAGTGGTTCATGTCAGTCGACGCCAACCATGGCCAGGGCGGCAGCCTTTCCGCTATCTGTCTGACAGGCGAACACACCGGCGTTTTCTTCCCCCGGGACATAGGAACCGTCACCTATGTGGGTGGGGAATACCAGGTCGAGATCCGTGTGCCCGGCATCGAGGCCACCGTGGATCGGCAGCAAGGAAACTGGAACGCCTCGATCATCATCGGGGATTCGTTCGCAATCTACTCCCAGCACGGGAATGGCGATGCTGTGTTCGGTCTCGATGGAGTCTGGAGCAAGGGAAACGGTCTTTCTGGATGCCGCCGGCGATTCACTGAATGGTCGGCGTGGCTCGTTCGGCCGGATGGTCGCCAGATCGGGGATGAACCACTTTTCAACGTGGTTTCCATTCCGAAGGTCGATTAAAGAGAAAGGGGCCGAAAGGCCCCTTTTTCTTTACTGCCCGCGCGCCTTCGCGGCCTGCACCCCAAGATCAAACGCGTTTTCGGGCGTGATCTGCGGCGCCACCGGTGCGGCAGAGTTCGCCCTGATCGGGTTGGGCGCGTTCCGGGCCACAGGTGCTGCAGCAGCGGGAGCAGCGATGGCGGTGGCCGGCAGGGCCAGGTACGCACGGTGGATCTCGGTCTGCCACTGCGACGGCGGCAGTGTGCGCTGGATCAGCTCAATGCTGGGCGTCAGCAGCGCCAGCTTCTGGTCGAACTGTGCGTCGCTCGCGCGGAGCTGTGCGCCCAGCTGCTGCACCGACGCGATGCCCTGCTGGTACTGCACGTCCTGCTGCTGCCGATCCTGCTGCGCCTGCGTGTGGCTCTGCTGCAGCTGGCCGGTGTGGCGGTGCTGGGCAAGCTCCAGGGCCACGTCGCGGGTGATGTCGCCCGAGGTGACGCGGCCGGCCAGGTCCGGGTGAGCACTCAGTGGATCGAAGCCAGGCGCCTCACGACCCAGCTGCTGGCCAAGCCACTGCAGCTCACCCTGCATCCGGTCGTAAGCCTCACCCATGCGCTTCGGATCGCCGCCCGCCAGCCGGTGGCGGAGCCGGTCTGCAGCGGTGGGTTCGCAGTCTCTAACGGCAGCGGCGAGAAATACATGGCGTGGGGGCAGGTAGGCTCCGAGTGGACCGCTGACAGGTCGGCCGCACTCTGGCTGGTTCGTCGCGCCGATGCCGAGGCGCTTGCAGCTGAAAACGAGGACGCGTGGTCCATCCTGCCGGTCGAGCGCTGCGCTCTGCCACCGAGCGGCTGGGCATGCACGTTGGCAGAGTGCCATGAGGGGCCGTGTCCGACTATCGCCGCCCCGCCCGCGCAGGCAGTGGACCTGCCCTACTCGCTCGACGCCGATCCGGCAGGCATCCGCTCGCGCGTTGCTGATTCGATCACGGGCACGCTATGGGTTGGCGCTCAGGGTCACACGCTGCCGCCGGCTGGTCACTGGCTGGAGCCGTTCTGGCGGGCAGCACAAGCTGACGCCCTGGTTCTGCAACGCACGCGTGGCGCACTGCTGGCTGCGGCGAGGTCGCTCAGGACCATTGCTAACTCGACCAAGGACACCGAGTTCCTTGAATCCGCCAGTGAGGTCCGGGCGTATGCCAACAGCCGCGCGAACTGCGCCGAGCACGCCCTGCTCGACAGCCAGGCGGTGGGCAATGGCTGACGGCGAATCCTACATCGACTGGTACGGCAAGGGGCGCAAGCAAAACTGGCGTACGCCACGCGGCATGTTCGACGCCCTAAACGCAGAGTTCGGCTTCACGATGGATGGGGCGAGCGAGCCAGGGAATGGCCTGTTGCCGGTCGCCTCAACTGCCGAGGCCCCTATTAGCTGGGCAGGTCAGCGTGTCTTCTGCAACCCGCCGTGGTCCAACATCCGCCCCTTCATTGACTTGGCCGTGCAGGCAGAGGTGGCCGTGTTCCTCGTCCCCGCACGAACGTTGGTTGGTTCCATCACGCGCTGGATCTCGGAGCAACCGTCAGATTCTTCAAAGGCCGTCCGAGCTTTGAACTTCCCGAGCACACCGGCAAAGGCCACAACAGTCCCGTCGACTGTCTGTTGCTGGTGTTCCAAAAGGAGCCCGCCCATGGCTGACCAGCTGCTCACCACCGCGCTGACGTGGGGCATCGCCGGGTCGCTGTTCCTGCTGGTGGCCGGCGCCTTCTGGCTGGCCCGGCAGGCATACCGCGCCGCGCGCGCATGGCTGCGCTGGTGCTGGCGGAGGTGCGCTCATGGCTGACACACAGCGCGAACGCGTGATGCACCGGGAGATCGGAATGGATCTCGCAGAGCGTGTCGTCCTCGACTTGCTGGAAAGCGGCTGGTCGCGCCAGTCGCTGCGGAAGCACGAGGCGGCCGGGCCGACCCCGTGCGGTACTGCCTTCTACCTGGTTCGGGATGGCGGCATCGCCGTTGCCTACTTCCCCATTGCCGAGTTCACTGACGCTAACGGCCGCGGGCTTTTCTTCCCCATCCGCGACTTCTTCCCTCCGGTCCAGAAGTCTGCGCACGGCGAAGTCGACAGCCTGGAACCGTTCGAAGTTGGCGATCAGGTTCTCTCGATGGACCGCGATCTGGAAGGGTCGTGGAACTACGAAGATGAAGTGCGGGCTGTGCGGCCGCATCCCGGGCACCACACACAGTTCGGCGGCAGGGACTACTACCAGGTGAAGATCAAGGACCGCGTGGGCGGTAGTGGTGGCTGCCACGACCTTGTGCCCATCGCCGGCAGACCGTGGCAGATGCGTGGCGAGGGAGAGTGCCTGATCCGCATAAGGCCCGCGCCCTTGGCCGTCGCGGCCACTCGGCCGGCGCTGCCCGGGCCAACTGGACCTGTTTGCATGACCGCCCAGCTTTTCCCCTACGAACCGCGCCGCATGAAGCAGCCGGCCAAGGATGTGCTGCGCGAGCAGCTGGCCGTCGCCGCGGATCGAATCATCGAGCAGGCCGAGGAAATCCAGCGCCTGCGCGACGCCGCAAACCAGGCCACCGAGCAGCTGCGCGCTGCGCTGGCCACGAACTGAAGGAGGACAACATGCCGCCGAAGAACATTCGCGAAATCACCGTCGCCGAACTGCACGCTGACCTGCAACCGATTGAGGTTGTCGCCGTGCGTACCAGCCTCGGCCAGTCTTCAATCTATCGACGCATGAAGGAAGGCACCTTCCCGCACTCGTACAAGATCGGAGCGCGTGCGGTATGGTTGAAAGAGGACATCGACCGCTTTATCGCCGAAGTGACGAATCCACAGAATGTGGGTGAAAACATGGGGCAAGCGGCGTAGAAAAGAAAAAAGCCACTGTTTCCAGTGGCTTAGTTCTGAACTTGGCGGAGCGAGAGGGATTCGAACCCTCGATAGAGCTTTTGACCCTATACTCCCTTAGCAGGGGAGCCCCTTCAGCCGCTCGGGCATCGCTCCGGGGTTTTCTCCGCGTCTGGTGCGTTGCACCTCAGCGGGGCGTGAATCATAACGTTAATCACGCGCGAAGGTAAAGCCTTATTCCGCAGAATTTTCACCACCGGTGCTGCCGGCTTCGTCACCACGCTGGATGCGCTGGTAGATCTCTTCGCGATGCACAGCGACGTCCTTCGGCGCAGTGATGCCGATACGCACCTGGTTACCCTTGACGCCAAGCACGGTGACGCTCACCGAGTCACCGATCATCAGGGTTTCGCCGACGCGGCGAGTCAGGATCAACATTTTTTTAAGTCTCCATGGAACCGTGTGGAAGGGTATCCCCCACCGGCTTGACGCTCCGTCAAGAAGCGCGCCCACGACAAAGGGAAAAGATTCGCAATGGTACCGTCAGCCGTCCCGCTCCTACAAGGAGGGGGACGGCAGGGGTTCATCACAGGCGGGGGCTGACCCATTCGACGACCGCAGCCAGCGCGGTGGCAAGGGCGGGCCCGTCCTCACCACCACCCTGGGCGAGGTCCGGGCGTCCGCCGCCCTTGCCCCCGATCTGACCGGCGATATGGGACAACAGTTCCCCGGCCTTGACCTTGCCCATTGCACTGCCGTTCACGCCCGCGACCAGGGCTGCCTTGCCGTCCTGGGCACCGGCCAGCACGATCACCGCGTTGCCCAGCTGCTGCTTCAGGCGGTCCATGGCATCGCGCAGGGCCTTGGCGTCGAAGCCTTCCAGGCGGACGGCGAGGACCTTCACGCCGGCGACCTCGACGGCCTGGCCGGACAGATCAGCCGTGGCGCCGGCAGCGACCTTGGCCTTCACGGCCTCCAGCTCGCGCTCCAGCTGCTTCTGGCGCAGGCCCAGCGCACGGATCTTTTCGACCACGTCGGCAGCGCTGCCACCCAGCAGTTCCGCGGCCTCGGCCAGGCGCGCCTCCTCGGCATCCACGTAGTCCAGCGCGCCCTGGCCGGTGACGGCCTCGATACGACGCACGCCGGCCGATACGCCGCCCTCGGAGGTGATCTTGAACAGACCGATGTCACCGGTCCGGTTGACGTGGGTACCACCACACAGCTCGGTGGAGTAGTCACCCATCTTCAGCACGCGCACGTTCTCGCCGTACTTCTCGCCGAACAGGGCCATCGCGCCGAAGTCCAGCGCTTCCTGCATGCCCATGTTGTGCACTTCGGCGGCGTTGTTGGCGCGCACCTGCTGGTTGACCTTGCGCTCGATGATCGCCAGTTCCTCGGCGCTGATCGGCTGGAAATGCGAGAAGTCGAAGCGCAGGCGGTCCGGCGCCACCAGCGAGCCCTTCTGCTGCACGTGGGTGCCCAGCACTTCGCGCAGGGCAGCATGCAGCAGGTGGGTGGCCGAGTGGTTGAGGATGGTGGCGCCACGGCGCTCGCCATCGACCTGGCCGGACAGCACGTCACCGATCTTCAGGCTGCCCTGGGTGAGCTTGCCGACGTGGCCATGGAACTGGCCCGCGAACTTCTGGGTGTCGCTCACCTGCACCTGCACGCCGGCAGCGGACAAGGTGCCGGTGTCACCGACCTGGCCGCCGGACTCGGCGTAGAACGGGGTCTGGCTGGTCAGCACGATGACCTCGTCACCGGCCTGGGCAGCGTCCACCGGGCGGCCATCCTTGAGGATCGCGACCACGTTGAGGCCGTCGGCCTGCAGGCGGTCATAGCCGAGGAAGACGGTGGGCTTGAGCGTGGCGACCAGATCGGCCGACAGCGTCACGCCACCGCCGAACTTGCCGGCCGCACGCGCGGTCTCGCGCTGCGTCTCCATCGCGGCGTTGAAGCCGTCGATGTCCACGGTCAGGTCACGCTCGCGGGCGATGTCCTGGGTCAGGTCGAGCGGGAAGCCGTAGGTGTCGTACAGGCGGAACGCGTCCACGCCCGGGATCACGCCATTGCTGACCTTGGCCGCAACGTCGTCGAAGATCTTCATGCCCGAATCGAGGGTTTCGGCGAAACGCTCTTCTTCGGCCTGCAGTGCACGCACGACGGTATCGACCTGCGCCGGCAGTTCCGGGTAGGCCTCGCCCATCTGCTCGACCAGGGTCGGCACCAGCTTGCTGAAGAACGGCTGGCGCACGCCCAGCATCCAGCCGTGTCGCAGTGCGCGGCGGATGATCCGGCGCAGCACGTAGCCGCGGCCTTCGTTGGACGGCAGCACGCCATCGACGATCAGGAACGAACAGGCGCGGATGTGGTCGGCGATCACCCGCAGCGACTTGTTCTCCAGATCGGCGGTGCCGGTCAACTCCGATGCCTTGCGGATCAGCGCCTGGAACAGGTCGATCTCGTAGTTGGTATGCACGTGCTGCAGGATCGCGGCCAGGCGTTCCAGGCCCATGCCGGTATCCACGCACGGCGCCGGCAGCGGCATCAGCGTGCCGTCCTGCTGGCGATCGAACTGCATGAACACCAGGTTCCAGATCTCGATGAAACGGTCACCGTCCTCGTCCGGCGAGCCCGGCGGGCCACCGGCGATATGGTCGCCATGGTCGTAGAAGATCTCGGTGCACGGACCGCACGGACCGGTATCGGCCATCTGCCAGAAGTTGTCCGAGGCGAACGGCGCACCCTTGTTGTCGCCGATGCGCACGATGCGCTCTTCCGGAATGCCGATCATGTCGCGCCACAGCGCGTAGGCCTCGTCGTCGGTCTGGTAGACCGTGACCAGCAGGCGCTCGGCGGGCAGCTTCCAGACCTGGGTCAGCAGCTCCCAGGCCCAGGCGATCGCATCCTTCTTGAAGTAATCGCCGAAGGACCAGTTGCCCAGCATTTCAAAGAAGGTGTGATGGCGGGCGGTGTAGCCCACCTGGTCGAGATCGTTGTGCTTGCCACCGGCACGCAGGCAGCGCTGGACGTCGGCCGCGCGCACGTAGCTGCGCTTCTCCGCGCCCAGGAACACGTCCTTGAACTGCACCATGCCGGAGTTGGTGAACAGCAGGGTCGGATCGTTGCCCGGCACCAGCGGCGCCGACGGCACGATGGTGTGGCCTTTGCCCTTGAAGAACTCAAGGAAGTCGCTGCGGATCTGGGATGTCGTGAATTTGGCGGATGCGTTCATGGGGGCTGGCAGTCTGCGGGCCGGGGCCCGTGCCGCCGGCCGCAGTGGCCAGGGTCGAACGGACCGCCGAAACCCCAAAGGGTATCAGGCCCGGCGCCATCAGTCTCAGTCGTCCGGATCGTAACGGGTCGCACGGCGGATGCTGTCGCCATCGAAGCCCCGGCGGGCCAGCAGATCGGCGGCCTTGCGACGCTGCGCCAGGTCCTGCGGGCCAGCCTCACCGAAGCGGCGACGGACCAGATCCCGGGCGTTCTCCGTCCAGTCGCCTTCAAAGGTCTCCATGGCGGCAGCGATCTGCTCGCTGTCCAGTCCATGGGTGCCCAGTTCGGCACGCACATGGATGGGGCCGTAGCCGGTATTGGCGCGCATGCGCACCAGATTTTCGGCAAACCGGGTGTCGTCCTGCCAGCCAGCCTCGGTCAGCTTGTCGACCGCGGCCTGCGCCGCCTCGCCCTCGATACCCCGGGAGGTCAGCTTGCGGGTCAACTCCTTGCGCGAATGCTCCCGCCGTACCAGCAACCCCAGGGCACGCTGGACGGGGGTCTGTTCGCGTACACGGCGCTTGCGGCCGGGTTCCGGGGCGTCGGAATCGTTCATGCTCGCCTTCAATCAAATGCGCCGTCCCTGGCGCGTCCCCCGTCGGGGAAACCGAATCTGCAGGACAGGGCGACGTCACTGACGGCGCCGCCCTGCCCCACAGCAAGCCTTACTCGTCGTCGCCTTCGTCTTCGCCTTCCTCACGGACGGCTTCGGTCGGCTGGAACTTTTCGCGCAGCTCGGCCTCGAGCTTCGCGGCAACCTGCGGGTTGTCGCGCAGGTAGCCACGAGCGTTGTCCTTGCCCTGGCCAATGCGCTCTTCACCGTAGCTGTACCAGGCACCGGCCTTCTCGACCAGCTTGGCCTCCACGCCCATGTCGATCAGTTCGCCTTCGCGGCTGATGCCTTCGCCGTACAGGATCTCGGTGATGACCTGCTTGAACGGCGGCGCCAGTTTGTTCTTGACGACCTTGATCTTGGTCTGGTTGCCGATGATCTCGTCGCCCTTCTTGATCGCACCGATACGGCGGATGTCCAGGCGCACCGAGGCATAGAACTTCAGCGCGTTACCGCCGGTGGTCACTTCCGGACTCTGGCCCGGCATCATCACACCGATCTTCATGCGCAACTGGTTGATGAACACCACCAGGGTGTTCGAACGCTTGATGTTGCCGGTCAGCTTGCGCAGCGCCTGGCTCATCAGGCGAGCCTGCAGGCCCGGCAGCTGGTCGCCCATCTCGCCTTCGATTTCGGCCTTCGGGGTCAACGCGGCGACCGAGTCGACCACCAGGATGTCCACCGAGCCGGAGCGGACCAGCATGTCGGCGATTTCAAGCGCCTGCTCACCGGTATCCGGCTGCGACAGCAGCAGATCATCGACGTTGACGCCCAGCTTGCCAGCGTAGATCGGGTCCAGTGCGTGTTCGGCATCGATGAAGGCAGCCGTACCACCCAGCTTCTGGCACTCGGCGATGGCCTGCAGGGTCAAGGTGGTCTTGCCGGAGGATTCCGGTCCGTAGATTTCAACCACGCGGCCCTTGGGCAGGCCACCAATGCCCAGTGCGATATCCAGCATCAGAGAACCGGTCGGAATCGCCTCGACGGGCTCGACCACACGGTCGCCCATGCGCATCACCGAGCCCTTGCCGAACTGCTTTTCGATCTGGCCCAGAGCTGCAGCGAGGGCGCGCTTCTTGTTCTCGTCCATCGGATTGGTCCTTGCAGAGGTCACGTCGTTGGAGGTGCTGTCTTTGGAAGTCTTCTTGGCCATGGGTTCACTTTAAGGCTGGCGTATCGCACAGGCTGAGATTCTGCCCGGCGTTCGGAAAAAAATTATCGGACATCCGTACCAACCTCAGCAGAACCAGAGAATCGCCACAAAAGACCGCGGGAATTACAGGGTGAATCGTCAACGGTTTGGTCGCAGCAGCCCGCAGTACAGGCCCTCGATCGAGAAATCCTGGTCCGGAAGCACGTCAATCGGCTTGTAGTC
Organism: Stenotrophomonas sp. PA-6-5C; assembly: GCF_021605635.1. Classification (NCBI taxonomy): domain Bacteria; kingdom Pseudomonadati; phylum Pseudomonadota; class Gammaproteobacteria; order Lysobacterales; family Lysobacteraceae; genus Stenotrophomonas; species Stenotrophomonas sp. PA-6-5C. The sequence goes on along the minus strand of NZ_WKEE01000032.1, from coordinate 6,714 downwards.
GGGATTGCGCGGCAGCAGGCGGATCCGGTCCTTGGCGATCTTCAACAACTTGACGGTGATCTCGTCATCGATGCGCGCCACCACGATCTGCCCGGAATGGGCGTCGCGGGTGCGGTGCACGCCGATCAGGTCGCCGTCGAAGATGCCTTCATCGATCATTGAATCGCCCTGCACTTTCAGCAGGTAGTCCGGCGCCGGCGAGAAGAACACCCGGTCCAGCACCACGAAATCATCCGAGCCGATGTCGGCGCCGATCGGCAGACCTGCCGCGACCCGACCCAGGATCGGCAGGCGCAGGACGCTGTCAGGCAGGCCCGGCTCGGCAACCTTCTCCACCGGTGGCGCCTGCACGAGGCGGATGCCGCGTGCCTGGCCCGGAACGCGACGGATCGCCCCCGCCTGCTCCAGCGCTTCCAGGTGGTACTGCGCTGCACGCACCCCCTTGAAGCCGAAGGCACGTGCGATTTCAGTCTGCGAAGGAGGTGCCCCTTCGCTCTCGATACGCTCGGCGATCAACTGCAGGATCGCCTGCTGGGTGTCGGTCAGGTCCATGGTTAGTAGTATTACTACTAACACTCCGGACTGCAAGTGCCGTGGGCGACAAGGTGAAAGCAGCCGGCCAGCGGTCGGCTCTACAGGAATCGCTGCGCGATTCCGCAGTACACATCTAGGTGTGTTTACCGCTGCGCCAGATCGAGAACAGGATCCACACCCCGCAGAACCCTGCGCCGATGAAACCGCACACGCCCAGCGCCAGCAGCCAGCGGCTGGAGACGCCGCCTACGCTGTGCATCACGATCGAAGAGCCGATGATCAGGGCCGCAGTGACGATGCCCATCACCAGCCGGTTCGCGGCGCGATTGACCTGGTCGCCGAAGCCCTGCAGCGCGCTGGTCTCGACCTTCAGCTGCAGGCGGCCACGGCGCGCAGCCTGGACCAGCTTGCGCAGATCCCGCGGCAACTCACCGGCAAAGTCGATCATGCCCAGCAGACTGCGTCGGCCGCGCTTGAACAGCGCCTGCGGCGCATAGCGCTGCAGTACCACCCGCTCCAGGAACGGTCGCGCGGCGCTGGCCATGTCGAAATCGGGGTCCAACTGGCGGCCCATGCCCTCCAGGGTCAGGAAGGCCTTGATCATCAATGCCAGATCCGCCGGCAGGGTCAGGTTGTAGCTGCGCAGCAGCTGGGTGATGTCGCCCAGCATCAGGCCGATGCGCAGGTCCTTCAGCGGCACGCCACGGTACTGGTCGACGAACAGGCTGATGTCGTGCTGCAACCGGTTCTCGTCCACCTCCACGCCCCCCGCCCAGTCCAGCAGCACATCGGCCACCCCCTGCGGGTCCTGTTCCACCAGACCATGCAGCAGCTGCGCGACCTGGAAACGGCGTACCTCCGACAAGGCACCGACCATGCCGAAATCGATCACGCCGATGCGGCCGTCGCGCAGGTAGATGATGTTGCCCGGGTGCGGATCGGCGTGGAAGCTGCCGTCCTCCAGCACCATCTTCAATACGATGTCGGCACCACGGCGGGCCAGTTCACGGCGGTCGAGGCCGGCTGCATCGACACCGGCCAGATCACGGCCGGCAATGCCGTCGACGAAATCCTGGACATTCAGGCTTTCGCAGGTCCATTGCCAGTGCACCGCCGGAATCAGAATGTCGTCACGGCCCTCGAAGTTGCGCGCGATGCGCTCGGCGTTGCGGCACTCCGCGGCGAAATCCAGCTCGCGCCGCAGCGATACGGTGAACTGCTGCACCACCTCGGCAGGCCGGTAGCGGCGCAGGTCCGGCAGGCGTGCTTCGACGATCTCGGCCAGCCGTGCCAGCAATCGCAGATCGGCTTCAACCACGTCACGGATACCGGGGCGGCGCACCTTCAACACCACTTCGCGGCCGTCCCGCAGCCGCGCACGGTGGGCCTGGGCCAATGAAGCAGCCGCCATCGGGGTTTCATCAAGGAAGGCGAACACCTGCGACGGCGGCGCACCGAGGTCGGCCTCCAGCTGGTCGCGGATCTTCTCGTAGGGCAATGCAGGGACCGCGTTCTGCAACTCGGAGAGTTCGGCGATCCAGTCCGGCGGCAGCAGATCGACGCGGGTGGCGAGCACCTGGCCCAGCTTCACAAAGGTCGGCCCAAGCTCCTGCAGGGCGCTGCGCACGCGCACTGGCGCGGTCATCCGCAGCATCTCCTGCCGCTCCTCGTTCCAGTGCAGCAGGCGGCCGGTACGTTCCAGTACCGTGGCCAGGCCGATGCGCCGCACGACGTCGCCGAAGCCGTAGCGGATCAGGACGGCGGCGATTTCCTGCAGCCTACCAAGGTCACGGACGGTGCCCAGCGTCTCCCACATCGTTGCCTACTCCGGTTGATTGCCGGAGCAGCATGTCACAGCTGGGCGTCGATACCGTGCAATGCCGCCGCTACGGTCTGCCGGCGGATGGCTTCACGGTCACCGTCGAACTGGAACAATTCGGCACGGGCATAGCCGCCGCGGCGCTTCCAGCCGATCCAGACACTGCCGACCGGCTTGTCCGGGCTGCCACCGCCCGGCCCTGCGATACCGGTCACGGCCACCGCGATGCCGGCACCGGAATTGACCAGCGCTCCGGACACCATCTCCAGCACGGCTTCGCGGCTGACCGCACCGAACTGTTCCAGTGTCTGCGCGCGCACACCGAGCAGGCGCTGCTTGGCTTCGTAGCTGTAAACCACCATGCCGCAGTCGAAGAACGCCGAAGAACCGGCGATGTCGGTCATGCACTTGGCGATCCAGCCACCGCTGCAGCTTTCAGCAGTCACCAGCTGCAGTGAAGCCTGCTGCAGGCGCTGGCCCAGCGCAGCGGCCTGGGCGTTGAGTTCGGCGTCGGTCGGGAAGGACATCGGGGTAGCTGAAAGGTGAAGAACCTGCACGTTGTACCGCAGATCGCAACGTGGTGTCGCGGCACGGGGCCGCAGGAACTGCCGGCCAGCGGCCGGCACTACCTCACCATTCGGGCAGCTTTTCCGGCAGCAGGGCCCGGATCGGCTCGCCATCGGCGCTGGCCGCCAGCTTCTCGGCCTCGGCGATGGGAAGATCGACCTGCAACAGCCAGCCTTCTTCATCGGCCTGTTCACTGCGGACCACTTCCAGCTGGTGCAGGCGCGCGCGCAGACGGCCGGCACCGGGCGGCAGGCGCAGCTCGCCGGTGACGTGCTGCAGACCCAAGCGCTTGCCGAGCACGGCCTGCAACAGCTCGATGCCCTGCCCGTCGCGTGCGGAAATCCACACCCGCTCACGCCGCGATTCGTCCGGCACGCCGTCCTGGCCATCGTGGCGCACGTCGGCACCCTCGATGCGGTCGATCTTGTTGAACACCAGCAGCTGCGGCAGGTCACCGGCACCGACGGCGGTCAGCACTTCGTCGACCTGGGCGATGCGCTCCTCGCGGTGCGGATCGGCGGCATCGACAAGGTGCAGCAGGAAATCCGCTTCCCGCGCTTCAGACAGGGTCGAGCGGAAGGCCGCCACCAGGTCATGCGGCAGGTCGCGCACGAAACCAACCGTATCGGCCAGCACGACGTTGCCACCGGGCACGGCGATCCGGCGCACGGTCGGATCCAGGGTCGCGAACAACTGGTCAGCCGCATAGGCCTCGGCGCCGGTCATCGCATTGAACAAGGTCGATTTGCCGGCATTGGTGTAGCCCACCAGGGCCACGCGCGGCAATTCGCTGCGCACACGCGCACGGCGCATCTGGGTGCGCTGTACTTCGACTTTTTCCAGCCGCTTCTGCAGCTGTTCAACCCGCTTCTGCAGCAGGCGACGATCGGTTTCCAGCTGGGTTTCACCCGGGCCGCGCAGGCCGATCGAACCACCACGCTGGCGCTCCAGATGGGTCCAGCCACGAACCAGGCGGGTCGCCATATGGCGCAGCTGGGCCAGCTCGACCTGCAACTTGCCTTCATGGCTGCGCGCTCGCTGGGCAAAGATGTCCAGGATCAGACCGGTACGGTCGATCACCCGACGCTCCAGGAAGCGCTCCAGATTGCGTTCCTGACCCGGGCTCAACGCGTGGTTGACCAGGATCAGATCCGCGCCGGTTGCTTCGGCGGCGGCCTTGATCTCATCCAGCTTGCCGCTGCCAAGCAGGGTCGATGGATTGGGGCGATCCAGGCGCGCGGTGATGGTCACCGCGATGCTGGCCCCAGCCGAGCGGGCCAGATCACCGAATTCTTCCAGCACATCGTCTTCCAGCTTGCCGAAATGCGGCTGGATCAACAGGGCGTGTTCGCCCTTTTTCGAGCGGTCAAACATTCACCGCTCCAACATCATTCGTCTGCTTCATCACCCGCCTGACCATCCTCACCTGATTGCACGTACCCACCACCCGGGCCGACCTTGACGTTGCGCGCCGGCACCACGGTGGAAATGGCGTGCTTGTAGACCATCTGACTGACGGTGTTGCGCAGCAGGACCACGAACTGATCGAACGATTCGATCGTGCCCTGCAGCTTGATGCCGTTGACCAGGTACACCGAAACCGGCACGCGTTCGCGCCGCAGTGCATTCAAGAAAGGATCCTGCAGCGATTGCCCCTTGGACATTGCACACTCCTGATTATTGTTCTTATTGGTAGCCGGCCGTTGCCGCGGCACCCGAGCCGCTTGCCGGCCCATGATGGTACACGGCCAGCGTCGGTTCAGCGTGCAACGAAGGTCGACACCGCGCCTGCCAGGCGCTCCCTATCCATATGGGGGTCGAACCAGCGTGCATCAAGCTCGCCGCGCAGCCAGGTCAGCTGGCGCTTGGCCAGTTGCCGGGTGGCGAAAATGGACTTGTCACGGAAGCGGGCCTGGTCCCCCTCGCCGTCCAGGTACTCCCAGGCCTGGCGATACCCGACCGCGCGGACGGCCGGGAGGTCCAGCGGCGCGGCAACCGACCGCATTTCCGGCAACCCACGCAGGGAGCGCACTTCGTCGAGAAAGCCCTGGGCGAGCATAGCGTCGAAGCGCGCCTCGATGCGCTGGTGCAGCACGGCGCGGTCGCGCGGCGCCAGGATCAGCTTCAATGTACGCACCGGCAACGGCGCGACGCCGGGACGACGCTGCCATTCACTGATCGGCGTGCCGGTCAGGCGGTAGACCTCCAGCGCCCGCTGGATACGTTGCGGGTCGGTGGCATGGATGCGTGCGGCGGCGGCGGGATCGACGGTGGCAAGTTCGGCATGCAGGGCCGCCCAGCCACGCTCGGTGGCCTCGGCGCTCAACGCGTCGCGCATCGCCGGGTCGGCCTCCGGCATCGGCGACAGCCCCTGTAGCAGCGCACGGAAGTACAGGCCCGTGCCGCCTGCCAGGATCGGCGTCTTGCCCCGGGCGACGATGTCGGCCACCACGCGGCCGGCGTCGGCGGCGAACTCGGCGGCCGAATAGGTCTGCCAGGGATCGCGCAGGTCCAGCAGGTGGTGCGGTGCCTGCGCGCGTTCGGCAGCATCAGGCTTGGCCGAACCGATATCCAGCCCGCGATAGACCAGCGCCGAATCGACGCTGACGATTTCGCCATCCAGCCGCTGCGCCAGCGCGATCGCGGTCGCGGTCTTGCCGCTGGCGGTCGGCCCCATCACGGCGATCGCCAGCGGCCGCTGATCGACTGCCATCAGTCTTCGTCCGGCCAGCGGAGGGTCGGCTTGGCATCCACCCGGACAGCGGGCACCGCGTCGACCGCCTGCCAGACCTTCAACGCATCGACCGTGGCTGCAACGTCGTGTACTCGCACGATACGGGCACCGCGCTGGGCGGCGATGAGGTGTGCGGCCACCGACGCAGCGACGCGCTCTTCTGGTGACTCGCGACCGGTCAGCTCGCCCAGGCTGCGCTTGCGCGACAGCCCGGCCAGCATCGGCACGCCCAGCTCGAGAAAGCGCTCGGAGCGGGCCAGCAGGGTGATGTTGTGCACAGTGGTCTTGCCGAAGCCGAAGCCAAGATCGATCAGCAGATTCTTCTTGGCGATGCCGGCCATCTCGGCAGCGAACAAGCGCTGCACCAGGAAGCCATGCACCTCGGTGAAGACATCGTCGTACTGCGGGTCGGCCTGCATGTGGCCCGGCTCGCCCTGCATGTGCATCAGCACCACCGGCACGCCAGTGTCTGCCGCCGCCTCCAACGCACCCTCCTGGCGCAGGCCGAAGATGTCGTTGATCATCCCGGCGCCTGCAGCGACTGCGGCACGCATCACCTCGGGCTTGAAGGTGTCGATGCTGATCGGCACCGCCGTGCGCGCCGCCAGCTGCTCGATGACCGGGACGACACGACGCAGCTCCTCATCGATCGACACCGGCGCGGCACCCGGGCGGGTGGATTCGCCGCCGATGTCGAGCAGGTCGGCGCCCTCCTCCACCAGCTTCAGGCCATGCGCGACCGCCGCTTCGGTGGTGTCATGGGCACCGCCGTCGGAGAACGAATCCGGGGTGACGTTGACGATCCCCATGACCCGCGCACGGTCCAGGCGCAGGATGCGGCCGGCGCAATCGAGCTGGGGAGAGATATCGAACATGGCAGATCCTGCGGGCAACGAAGCTTAGTTTACGGCGGCAGGGCTGCGCCCTGCACCCGCAGAGGCCAGGGCGCAAGCCACAGCAACAGCGGGTTTCCGTGGGATGGCGGGGTGGGTCCGGCTGCGGGGGACGCCGTAAACCCATCCCTGGGGCTTGGCCGCGGCATCCATGCCGCGGACACCCC
>NZ_WKEE01000031.1:0-55956 GCF_021605635.1 Stenotrophomonas sp. PA-6-5C | reverse complement strand
CCCACCCAGCCCGCCATCAGCGGATGGCGCGTGGCGATGCGCCATTGCAGTTGCCGGTACAGCCAGGTATCGGGACGCCCGCGCTTGAGCCGGCGCAGGATGCCGCCGCCGATGAAGACGCCCAGGGCCACGCCCAGGACGACGAACGTCGGCGCGATGGCGATCGTGCGGAACACCCAGGACAGCGGCGCGCCGACCAGCAGGCCGGCGGCGCCGGACAGGCCGCAGCAGATCCACAGTTCGTCGGCGGTGAGGCCGCGCACGACAACGGGATGGCGGTTGAGCCGGTGCGGAAGGAACGTGACCGTCCCGTCCGCACGGACGTGCTGCTGCTCGGACATACCGGCCTCGCCTTACAGGATGCCGGTGGCTTCGGTGAGCAGCCAGATGCCGATCACCAGCAGCACGGCACCGATCGCGACGGTGAGGCCGAACTGGCCCCAGGTCTTGCGGCCGGTGTGGATTTCCGCGTAGGTGCCGTAGGCGTGGTAGCAGACGCCGATAAACATCGACGCCACGACCAGGAGGGCCACGAGCATGATGATGTCGTAGCCGTAGTTCCTGATCGTTTCCATGATGCCGTTGCCGGTGCCGCGGGTTGGGTTCTCCAACTGCGGCAAGCCTTGCGCGAACGACAGCGCGGGCAGCGCGGCGGCGCCCAAGGCCACAGCGGCGCGCTGGGCAAGACGGGAATGGAGGATGCGGTTTTGCATGGTCGTGCCTTTCAGGTCAGGAGAGGAGGAAGAAGCTCAGGACGAGGTACATCGCGACGAAGCGGATGCAGACGCCGAGGAACTGGCGCTGGTTGAGACGGCTCTCGGACCACCCCACGTAGGCCGTTCGGATGGCCCAGACGCCCCACACGAGCAGGACAGCGAACACGACGCCGACCAGGACGGTCGCCATCGCCGAAGGCGCGATGCCGCTGTTGGCTTGAAATGCCGAGACCTGGGCGCCGTTCATTGCTTGGCTTCCGTCGTCGGCGATGGCGAAGCGGACCGCTCGGTGCGGTAGTCGCCGGCCAGTTCGGAGGGGTCGCGCGGCTGGGCACGCGACGGTGTGAGATGGGCCTGGATGCCGGCGCGCACGCGCGCCAGGTCAGCCAGCAGCCGCGGGTAATCGAAGTGGTAGCGCTCGCCCGGCTGGATGGGGGCATGCGCGGCGCTGTCGGCGACGGTGCGCTCCAGGGCGTCGAGCTGGCGCAGCGCGGCGACCAGCTCCTGGCGCTGTGCGGGGGACTCGGCCAACGCCATCGGGGACTGACCCAGCAGCAGGGCCGTCACGAGAAAAATGGGCACGCCGCGATGCGCGGAGCGCTGCCAGATCGGAGCCAACATCGCGCCATTCCTGTGTGATCAGCAATGGCCAGATCATGGAGATCGGGACTGTTCTAGGCCGCAAACAATAGGAACCTGCGAATGACCGGATTGATGGATGCCGAGGCCGTTGGTGTCAGCCTGGGCTATCCTGCGATTAGAAGTAGATCGAGGAGGAACTTATGGGTCTAAAGACCGAGCTGAAAGCTCTGGTAGATGAGTTAGATCGTGTGCACAAGGGGGCCGCTCCATGGTCCGAAGAGGCTGGCATTCCCGATTTCGTCACCGCCGAGAACGGCATGCAGCGGTATTTCACCAGAAAGGCAAGAGAGGCGCTTGGGCAGTTCTCCAGCACCCTCCATCAGAATCGGATTCTTCACTCAGTGAAGATCGAACCCGAGGCCTTTCAGAAAATTGCCCGCCAAGCCGTTGCCGATATGCACGCCTCGGGTGAGCTTTCAGGGTTTGATGAATGCGATCAGGGTGGGCTGCTTCCCAAACTGAAATTGCTTATCGAGGAACGACTCGCAAGCATCACCAACGAACACACGCACTATTTCCCTGCGTGGACCCTAGGCATGGAGAGGACGTCCCCGTTCTCCCTCGGTCCTGTGACATTCTTGAATAGGTCGGACTGGATAGATTCTGTAGATTTCCCTCAGCAGGGAAAGGATCATTATCTGAACCAACCAGAGTCGAACCACCGCTGGAAGGAAATTCTCAAGGATGCCTTGCAAAAGCCCAATGATGGCTCCTCCATCGAAGGGCTCGCCGGCGCCGTCTACAGTGCGATCGTCGGATGTCCAGCCTTGGTCAAGGTAACCGTCCGTGGCTATGAGCGTGAATTCTCACGCAAACTAGCGAGATTGGTTGGAAAAACAGCGCTTGATGCTATTTCTCTGGGCTTTGGTGCCCCCGAGTGTTTCCTGCAGCAGGCGCTTCAAGATGAGCGCCTGCCGCCTGCCGGTAGCGATCGTCTGCTCGAAACCAAGGGTTTTTTGTGGTTGCCTGGAAGCTCGATTGGGAAGCGAATTCCCTCGCAACCTCCCGAACGAGTAAGGCAAGCGTTGGACGACATGGCATCAATTCTTCCGGCCTTCGAGGCGATCCTAGAAGGGCTGCTCGATCCATCGAATCACGGGCATCCTAAGCTTGCCAACCGATGGGCTACTGCGCTGGACTGGTTCGGCGAGGGCAATCGTGAGTCTAGCGATGCCATAGCGCTGGCGAAGCTCGGGACCTGCCTTGATGTACTGTGCTGCGGTGGCAAAAACGATGGTATCCGTGAAATGGTGGTCCATCTGACCGGCACGAGTGGCGACGCGCAGGTAATACGCGGCAACCGTCCGCGCACACTGAAGCAGTTGGTCAAGGACATCTATGACCACGGTCGATCGCAGATTTTGCATGGCACACATTACGACCGACTGGAGTCGTTTGCCGCAGAGCGTCAATATGCCGCTTACCTCGCGCGGATTGTGTTGATTGAGTGCGCAGTGCGGCTACAGCGTTATGGTGGTTCCGATGAAGACAAGGCTTTCAGAAAAATATAACTACAGGTACTTTTTGAAGCTTCCCGCTGTCAGCGACACGGCCAGTCCCAGCAAGGCGGCGCTGGGCAGCAGGATCAGCAGTGGATGCACCGAGATCGGCAAGGCCAGGTACGTGATCCACGGCAGCACGGCCAGCGGCATCAGGCTCGCCTTCGCGCGGTGGTAGATGAAGCCGGATTCCCGGCCTGCGCCGAACCGGCGCACGTCCCGCCGCACAAGACCGTCGATCAGGCCGACGAACGCCGCGGTGAAGATCAGCGGCAACGTGAGCACCAGAACCAGCAGGCGCACCAGGAACGTGAGCGTGGTGAAGGCCGCGGCAATCAGGTAGTTCTCGGCCCAGACATAGACCTGGCTGATGTAGTAGCGGAAGTTGCGCGTCTGCCCGTGGCTGGGTGCACGGGCGCGCTCGGCGGTCTGGCTCATGCGCTCCAGCAGTCCGGAGCGAACGAATACCCATTCGTAGCCGGTATCCACCAGTTCGTGCGCGGTGCGCCCCGGTTCCTGCACGACGACGCTGCGCGTGAAGTGGCTGGACAGGTGCCCCAGTTCGTACTGCAACATCTGCTGCGAGTGCCGCCAGCCCTGGTCCTTCCAGAACAGGTGCATGCCGACGCACTCCACGACGATCGAGAACAGCAGCGAGCCGATCAGCACCCCGAGCAGCCGGAACGGCAAGGTGATGGTGCCGACGATCAGGCCCTGGCGCTGGTTCTGCTCCCGTTGCGCAGTCGAGGCGGCGTCCTTCATGACGAGGCCTCGTTGCCGGTGTCCTCGTCGGTGGCAGTGGCCACCGCGGGAGGTTCGGCCGCAGCGGCGTCATCCAGCAGGTCGTCGGGCAGGCCCGTGTCCTGAAAGGCCGGTGAGCTGGTGAACTCCCACCACTGAGTCGCTTCGCTGTAGCTCTGGCGCATGTACCCGGCCAGTTGCTGCAAGTCTGCCGGCATCACTTCGTCCGGGTCCGGCGCTGGCAGCGGCATACGCACTTTCCAAAGCTGGCCGCCCTGCAGCAGTGCGAAGCACTGGCCTTTCGGCAGGCCGACGACGTGCGACGGCTCGATCATCGGCACGCTGGACATGCTGATGCGGTCCTGGGTGTTCGACGTGAAATCCGTCGCCCCGCGAATGTCCGAGCTGTCGGTCGCGCCGCTGACGATGGTGGTCGTATAGACCTCGACCTTCGGCAGTTGCCGGGTCAGCAGTTCGGCGGTCGCGGTCTCGCGCACACGCAGCATGAACAGGTTGTTGAAGTTGCCGATGACCTGACCGGCCTTGGCGCGGTTGCCGATGCGGGCCTCGATGTCCGAGAGCGTCTGCGTGTAGGCGGTGACTTGCAAGCCGGCACCGCCGCCTTTGTTGATCAATGGAATGAACTCGTCGCCCATCAACTCGTTGAATTCGTCGGCGTGGACATTGATCGGCACGCGCGCACCGGCCGATGCGCCCGGCAGGCCATCGTCGATACCGTGCTTGTAGATGTGCCCGGCAACCGACACGAGATCGCTGAACATCGAGTTGCCGACCGCTGCGGCGACCTCGGCGTCGGAGAGCGCATCCAGGCCCACATAGACGATGGCCCTCTTACGGATGATCTGCATCCAGTCGAAGATCGGGCGCGGGTCGGCCAGGTCGGAGTAGTTCGGGGCCAGGAGCTGCGCGATCTTGCCGCTGGTGAGTTTCTCCAGCAGCGGAAGCAGCGATGCGACGATCTTGTCGAAGTACGTCTTGTCGTAGCGAACCGCCGATCGCAGGCCATCCAGCACCGGGTCGTAGTTGCGCGCCTGCGAGAGGTACTGCTCCAGCGCCACCACGCGCTTCTCGCGCCCGATCATGTTGCGCGGGATGTTCTTCTCGTTGAGCTTGGCCTCGATCTGGACGATTACCTCCCAGGCCTTGGGCTCGGTCTTGGCGAAGTAGTGCTGGGCGTACTCGATGAACAGCGCGTCGATGTTGATGACGTGCCGCTGGATCAGCATGTAGTCCGGGCGCTGTCCCAGTTCCACCAACGCGCGCGCAATGATGTTGACGAAGCGCCAGGCGAACTCGCGGAACGCCGCGCTGTTGCCTTCGCCGGAAAGCTGCCCCGCAACGCGGGTGGCTACCTCGCTGATGCGGCCGAAGCGGCCCACGGCGTTGTAGCGTGCGGAGATGTCCGGCCATCCCAGGTGGAAGACGTAGAACTCCCCCTCACGGCCCGCGCGCTTGGCCTCGACGTACATCCGCTTCAGGAGATCGGCATCGCCCTTCGGGTCGATGACGATCACGACCTCGTGCTCGCCCGCGGCGTTCACGCGCCGGATGTCCTGGGTCACGAACAGTTCGGCCAGCCGCGTCTTGCCCACGCGCGTGGTGCCCAGTACCAGTGAGTGGCCGACGCGCTCGCCGAGCGGCAGGCTGATGTCCACCTCCTCGGGTTCGATGCCGTGCAGGCGCGGCAGACCGCCCACAGGCGGCAGCGGCCGCACCGGGTTGAAAGGCACGTCCCAGCCGGTGAGCGCAGGCAGCCGGGACAGCGGGAACGGCGCGAACTCCAGCCGTTCTTCCCGCCGTCGCGCCAGCCGGTAGGCCGGTGTGGGCTCGACGTAGCGGCGGAACTCCGGCCGGTACGTTTGCATGAGCCTATGGGTGTGCTTCTGCTCCCACAGAAACCCGCGCCCCACGAACAGCCGCTGCTGGCTGACCGGCACGTCCTTGCTGGTCATCACGTAGCGCGGCAGCCTGCGGATGTTGCGCCGGTAGCGCAGGATGACGCGGGCATCGCGGTAGCGGATGGCGCCGTAGGCGCCGAACGCCAGCGCACCGCCGACGCCCATGGCGGGGCTCAGCGCGAGCGACCATGGTGCCACCAGGGACAGAAACGCGGCGCCTGCACACGCCGCGACGGTATATAGCTCCACCGCTGGGCGAAGCAGCACCTCGACCGGCTGTTTCCCCGACATGGCTTCATTGCTCGATGCCGGTGGCCGTGACCAGCACCGGGTAATGCCGCAGGCCCAGGCGCTCGGCCAGGTCGTCGCCGGACACGGGCGCGAGGGGTACGCCGGGCACCAGAGCGCGCAGCCGCACTAGGCCCTGCACGGTCTCGACGTTGACCACCAGGCCGACCGCGCCGCGCTCGCGCAGCGCTGCCGCCTGGCGGCTCAGCCAGGCCCGGGAAGTTTCGTCGTCGCCGACGACCACGAAAGGCCGCAGGCCCGGTGCCTCGATGACCCGCCGCGCGATGGTGCCGGGCGTGAGCTTGGCGCTGCGCACAGGCAGCATCGCGGCCTCGTCTGTCGGCGTGGCGGGAACCTGGGGCGTCGGGATCGGCGGCCGGGCCGGCGCGTTGGCGCGTGGCTGGAGGTTCAGCGCTTCGTAGTACGGCAGCGCCGACGTGCCGCCGCGGTCTTCGACCACGATCAGCGGCTCGCCGGCAAGCGAGGCCAGCGGCAGACCCGTCAGCAGTACGAGCAGGCCCCGCAAGGCCAGATGGGATTTCGTCATGGGGATGTCTCCTGGCGTACGGCGAGAACCGCGGCAGTTGCGCGCGCGCCCTGTACGCGGGCAAGGTGGCGCGACACGCTGCGGCGATAGCGGGCGGCGGGCTCACCGCCCGCAGGACGGTGGTAGCGGCCGATCGCCAGCAACCAGTCCTCGCCGGGGGTGTGCTGCTCGCGCAGGATCTCGGCGGCGATGGCGAGGTTGCGGTACGGGTCCAGCAGGTCGCACGCGCTGGCGTAGCGCTGCTGGTGGTAGCCGAGGTTGATCTGGCCCAGGCCCGCGTCGATGCGCGTGTGCGGTGTGGAGCGCATCACCTGCTGCAAGCCCGCGCAGGCATCGGCGCGGGTCGCATAGCGGCGTGACTGGCCGGCGACATTGAGCGACCACGGCCACGGGACGATGCGCCCGTTGCGGCGGATGCCGCTCTCCTGCAAGGCCACGGCGTAGAGCACCGTCGAAGGAATGCCTGCGCGCTGCGCGGCGAGTTGGTAGGCCGGTGGCGGAACCTCCTGGGCCTGGGCGACGCAGGCGCACAGGCCAGCGGCGAGCACCATTGCGCGCAGGGGTGCGGCTATGGCTGGCGCTGCCATTGGCCGTTCACCTCGCGCACGACCGCCGGCAGGTCGCCGGGCACCCCTAAGGTCAACCAGCGCCCGCCGTCGTGGTTGAGCGTGATGCTGCCGCTGCGCACGCGCGCCGGATCGACGTTCGCGCGCTTGGCCCAGTCGCGGATGCGCGCGTCGTCCTGGCGGCTGCCGACCATGTACAGGTCGAATTCGGCACCCGCCGATTGCAGGCGCTGCACGAGCTGGCCGCAGGCCACGCAGCCGTCCTTGACGAACACTGCCGTGCGGCCGGAGCCGCGCGTGGCGCCGGCGACCGGCTTGTCGTCCGGCAGGTTCACCCGCTGCATGCCGGGGTTCAGGCGCTGCCAGGCCTCGTCGTAGGCGCGCTGATAGGCAAGCAGCTTCTCGACGCGGCGCGCCTCGACCTGCACCTGCAGTTCTGCGTAGCGGCGCCGTTCCTCGTCGGTGCGGGCCTCGATGCCCAGGGCCGACAGCGGGTCCAGGTTGGGCGAGTAGATGCCCAGCGGCCCGTCCATCAGTTCGCGGTAGCGCGCCCATTCCTGCGGTTGCAGGCCCCAGTCGCTTGCCACCCGGTCGTCCAGGATGCGGGCGGCCAGCGGGCGCTCCTGGCTTTGCGCATTGCGGGCTGGGGCCGTGGCGGGCTGCTGCGCCCAGGCGGGCCACTGGGTGGACGCCAGCAGGAGCGCGGAAAGGATGATCGATGGCTTCATGCGATCTGCTCCGGTCAGGGAATCGCCACGCGGCGGGTCTGGTCGCCGGCCTGGAACACTGCGGTGTTGCCCTCGACGGCCTGCAAGCGCCACGGGCCGACCGCATCGCCGGGTAGCAGCACCTGAAGCTGGTCGGGCGTGAAGTCGCCATTGCTCGGCGCGACGGACACGCTGCGCTCGCCGGCACGCAGTTCGGCACCGACGATGCGGAACGGGAGCGGCGGCGGTTCGGGCTTGGCGGTGGGCTTGTTCCTGGTGCGCGGCTGGGCGGGTGCAGCGGCGCGCGCAGCGGTCTGCCGCGCCTTGATTTGCTCGACTTCGGCGCGCAGTGCCTGAAGGTCGTCGGCGGCGGCATAGGCGCTCAGCGATTTCTCGACCTGGGCCGCGCGTGCTTCCAGGATTTGGCGGGTGTCTTTGAGGTCTGCCGCCGTGGCGACGGCCGGACGCTGCTGGATGGCCTCGACGGTCTCGGCCAGGCCTGTTGCCTGCGCTTCGAGGCGTTGCAGGCGGGAATCGAGGCGCTCCTGGTCGGCCTGGTCGTTCATCGCCTTGTAGCCGAGGGCAACGAGGACACTGAGGCCGATCAGCCAGAGCCACATCAGGCTCTGCACCACCACGGCGGCCGTTGAACGATGGGCGGGCTGCGGGCCGTTCATGGCTGGCCTCCCGATGCCGTGGGCGCCAGCGGGAACGTCTGCACCGCCTCGGTGGTGGGCGGCGCGGGTACGTTGTCGGCGGTCATGCTGTCGCCGGGCTGCTCGAAGCAGATTTGCCGCGCGCGGTCATCCGCGTGCAGTTCCCAGGCCGGACCAGCCAGGGTGAGCAGCGCATCGCGCAGGGTCATGGGGCCGAGGTGCAGGTGCGCCGCCGGCAGCGGCAGTGCGTACAGCTCGATCACCGCGTGCGCCGTCTGGCACAAGCCGTAACCGCTGCGCTTGAGCACATGCCGTAGCCCGTCGCCGACCGTGGCACGGGCATCCTCGGGCATCGACACGTCGATGGTCTGCAACAGCAGGTCGCGCTGCGCTGCTGTCGGTGCCAGTTCCACGAGGGTGTAGCGGCCGTAGCGCACGACGGGGATGTACTCGGGCGCCTCGGGTGCGGGCGCGGCCGAGACTTCCTCGATGGTGTCGGGCGCGACTGGCGCGCTCGTCGTCGCGCAGCCGCCAGCCAGCACCGACCAAAGCAGGCCGAGAAAACCCGCCAGCAGGCGGCGTTCGGGATGGTGAAACCAAGGTGGAGAGGGGCACATGGCGCGTCGTCCTGAAACATCGAGCCCTCACCATCGCCGCTCGGGCCACGAGCGGCAGCAAACAATGCGAACCAGGCAGCGCCCGATTTCCCGGCAGCCTCGCTCCAAAGAAAAAGGCCCCCGAAGGGGCCAGTGAAAACGCATCGGGCTTCGCCCGATCAATCCCGCGCCAGCTTCAGGCCGGGATCGACCTGTGCCAGTTGGGTGTGCGACCAGCAGCGCACGAACTGCCCGTTCTCACCGAGCGGCTGGTTCGCCACCTCCGCCGAATACTCTTCGGTGTCGCTGGTGTCGTAGCAGATGACCTTGATTTCGCCGCTGTCGCAGCGGATAGAGTGGATCTGGCCGTCGGTCATATCGACCACGACGACCTGCGGAACGAGGTCAAGTTCGCGGGCGGCCGACAGGATGGGGCCGTATTCGGCGGCGTCGAAGCAGATGAACGGCCCTTCGTACCGGGCCTCTTCGGCCAGGTCCCTGGCCTTGTCGTAGTGAATGCCCAGGTCGTATTCCTTCTGGGTGATCTTGACCTTGAAGACCGGCACGTCGGGGCTGCCGGAAGCACCGACGCAGACGACCGCGACTTGCATCTCGGTCTCGCTGCCGTCGGCAGGTTCGGCCGAGGGGATGACGGCTTGGCCCGTGGGGGCGTCGTCGTCCATGCACATGCGCTCGCGCATCTCGTCGGCGAATGCTTCGGGAGCCATCAAGCCATAGCGCGCCAGCCGCACGGGAATGTCCTTGGCACCGAGGTTGCCGTCCTCGATGCGTTGCTGCATGAAGGCGGCGATCTCGGCTTCGAGCGCATCGCGGTTAGCCGCCGAAGGCACCTCGGATACATCGATCGACCAGGTGTCCACTTCCGCGGCGGTCTCGCCGGTCAGCAGACCCTCGCCGATGGCGAGTTCGCACATGCGTTCCAGCCGTGCCAGCAATTCCGGCGCGGCCTCGCCGTTGAGCAGATAGGTCACGTCCAGCGTCAGGCGCGCATTGACGGTTTCGGGCGTGTCTTGGGTAGTAGCGTTCATGGAAATCTCCTTGGGGTGAAAAATGCGCAGCCACGTCCACGGAGACCGTGGGCGTGGCTGCAAGGTGGGAACAACGGAAAGCCGGCGGCGCGAGGCCGGCGTTGGCGTGGGGATCAGGCGGCGACCAGTTGCCGGGCCAATGCGACCTCGACGGAATCACCGTCCTGGTTGAGCACATCCAGGCCCGATTCGGGCACGTCGCCCGAGGTGGACTGCGAGACCATGATCTTCTTGGCCATCAGCTCCAGGCAGGTCATCTGCGAGGAACCGGCGTAGCCGAGGTAGATCACGCGCACCGGCTGTTTCTGTCCGATGCGCCAGGAGCGGCGTGCCGCCTGCTGGAGCGAGTACACGTTGTAGCCCGACTGCATGAAAACGATCGTCGGGAAGTCCAACAGGTCCAAGCCCGTCTTGACCAGCTCGGGGTTGGTGATGAGCACGTCGATGCCACGGTCCAGTTGCTCGGCGATCCAGTCCTCGCGGCGGCTGGCGTCCACGCTTGCGCGCAGCACCGCCACCCGAAAACCTTCTTGCTCCAGCAATACCTTCAAGCGCGACGTGGTGTCGCGCGTGCCGGTATAGACCGTGTAGGCCAGAACCTTGCGGCCCTGCGCCTTCTCTTCCTTGCAGATATCGATCAGCTCGCGCTCTTTCGGCGTCACCTCGAACTCGTTGAACTGAGCCGGGACGAACGCCAAGGTGTTGCGCGTGCGCGGATGCACCACGGTCTCCGACCGGAAGCAGCAGTCCGGCCAGGCCAGCAGCACGTTGAGCACCACACCCAGCAGCGTCGTATCGCGTCGCGCCAGAGCCTGTTTCAGCTCCGCGGTCAGCCGACCCGCCAGGTCGCGGTAGGCCGCGGCTTGCGCCGTGTCCATTGCGACTTCGCGGAACTCCTCGTCATACGGCGGCAGGACGTTGCCGCCGATGTCCTTGAGCTTGAGGAAGATCGTGAACGGCAGGATGCACCGCAAGACCCCCTTCGGCCCGAAGCCGGGAGCCTTGACCGTGCGCACCGATATCTTGGTGCCCCTGGCCGTCTTGTGCGCCGTGCCGGTGCTTTCAGAGTAGATGTCCTTGAGGACCCCGTGGTCCCTCATGAACGCCATGGCCGCCGAGGTCATGCTGCCGCTCGTGGTCGGGCGGTAGCCGTCTTCGATCATCCGCCCAGGCAGGGCTCGGAACAGCAGGTAGAACAGGTCGTCCCCGTAGCCGCCCATCAGCGTGCCTGTCAGCAGCAAGGTCTTGCGAGCCTTCGCTGCCAGCACGCCCATCGCCTGGCCTTGGGCGCTGCCACCGTTCTTGTACTCGTGTGCCTCGTCCGCGATGCACAGGTCGAACGTGCCTTGCGGCAGGTAGCGCTTGATGAACTCGGACGGCTGATAGCCGCCCTCGCCAAAGCCGAACTCCATGTTGGCCATCGCACGCTCCATGCGCGTGGCCTGACGGTCGGAAAACACCAGCTCGCCGTTCGCATCCATCAAGTTGATGAACTCGTGGATGTTGTCGCCCAGCATCGACGCCAGGAACCCGTCGCCGAACTTCTGCATCAGCTTCTGCGCGGTAACTTCCCCGATGGTCGGGATGCGCTTCAGGGCCTTGAGCACGGCCGAGGACTGGTCGCTGCCGGACAGGCTGCGCGGGCGGATCAGCGTCCACAGGGGCGCGGCGCAATGGCTGCACTTCCTGCGGTATTCCTCGGCTTCGAGTGCGATCGGGTTGACCGGCTCGCCGTCGAGGTCGGTAATGACCGTGCCGCAGTCCGGGCACGCCGCCACGTTGCCGTGACGGGTGCGCCGCTGGGTGAAGACGGGCTTCCAGTGGAATCCCATCCGCATCCTGACCCGGCCCAAGACAAAGAACTCCTGGCCCGTGGGCTGGACATTCAACTGCTCGCGCAGCTTGATGAGCTTGACGAGCGTGTCCGGCCCGTTGAGCACCCACACCTTGGCGCCTGCCACCGTCTCCTGGATCTCACGCCGCCACTTGTAAACAAGGTGCGGCGGCGAAAGAACCAGGGTGCGGCGGTAGCCTTCGGCGTTGAGCACAGCGGCCGTGGCGATGCCGACGGTCGTCTTGCCGCAGCCCATTTCGCCATTGACGATCGCGGCGCGTTCGCCACGATCGATCAGCAGCTCGGCGGCGGCGTGGACGACTTCGGCCTGGGCCGGGAACAGCTTGCGCTTGAGGCTGGCGACGACGAGTTGCCGGTGCGCCTGCGGCTGGCCGTTATAGACCGGCGGATTCGCGCTATTGAGGGCGTCGAGCAGTTCGTCGCCGAACTCGCCGACGAAATCCTGAAGGCTCAGGGTCAGAGGGGAAGATTCCGCATCGAGCAGTTCGCCCTGTACGGGCGCGGCTTCAGCGGCAGTGGTTTCGAGATCGAGGGACATGGTGATGCTCCAATGAAAAATGGGGCATGCACCACCCCCAGCGGGGCAATGGCATGCCCCGCGGTGGGAAGGAAATCGGCGCTTGGCCGAGGTGGTCGAAGTTGCCGGCCGTGGCGGCCTGCTGGTGAATCGTGCTCAGTCTTCGGACGGCAGCACGATGACGGTGGCGCTGCGCTCCGCATCGGTGACGATGCGGATGGCCAGCCCCGGATGGATCACGTAGCGGGATTCCAGCGATGCACCGGATTGCAGTGCAGTGCTGTTGGCCTGCCATTGCTGGATGTTGACGTCGCCCCAGTCGCCACGGGTGTGGCGCCTGAAGTACGGGATTGGGTCGAGCCGACCCGTGCGGACCAGGCGATCGATGCCCCTGCTGAAGATGAGCGCACCGATTGGAAACGCCAGCCTGTGGCAGTAGGTTTCAATGCGATGTGATGCCATGGGCTCCTCCTTGATGAGTCATTGAGCCACGACACCCCTGGCGGAGTGAAGTGGCTCCGGCAGGTGGATGAAGACGACGATGGTGCTGTCAGATCATGTCCCGTTCTTCGGGAAGCTGGATCACCGTGGTCTGGTGGTCCTCGCTGGTTTTGACGATCAACACCAGTTCGGGCGTGATCCTGAAGTGGGAGATCATCAGATCGTCCCCACGGATTGCGACGTCGTTGGCTTGACGGGTGGCCTCATCGGTCTCGCCCCAGTCACCGCGCACATGGCGCTGGACAAGAGCCAAGGGGTCGATCAGGCCTTTGCGGGCCAGCCAATGCACCTTCTCGCTCAACTGCAACGTACCTGGTGCGAACAACGGTTGCTTCTGCGGCGCGGGCCGCTTGAACAGGCTTGAGAACATGGGTGTTTCTCCTTCGAGGTGGTACAGCAGGACGGCAGCGCGTCCGGTGGATTAACGGATGGTCAGGACCTCGCCCCGTGTAGCGGAGCCGGGCGTCATGTCCCACGCGCGGATGACGGGTACGAACTTGTCGGTGAGGATGCGGGTCTCGGCGATGGAGCCGTCTTCGCGTTCGGTGAATTCCCGCTGGAGCGTCTTGTCCTTGTGGGTGTCACCTTTGACGACGAGCACGCGCCCGGTCTTGGAGCGCACAACCCCCGAGATCGCGCCCGCGGCCAGGGCCAGGGCGAGATGCCAGTGGGACAAGGCACGCGCCGGTGGACGCAGCGACTGCTGCGCGGCCCCCAGGTGCGTGTCCTGCGACGGCCAGAGGCCTTGCAGCCGGCCGACTTCATCGGCGAACTGCTCCGGCTCCATCGTCACGCGGAAGAAATGCTCCGGCTCGGCCGGACTGGCGGGGACGATGTACGGCAGGAACGGCCATTCGCTCGGCAGCTCCTCGGCTTCGACTTCGCCAAGCCCGACCTGCAGCAGCAGATTGCGCACGGCCTTGAGACCATCGGGTGCCAGCTCGCGCTGACGCACCCTGCGGCCGAAGATCACCACCTGCTTGAACTGCGTCTCCACCGCTCGGTAGATCCGCAGGTCCGTGTAGTGGCGCGTCAGCCAGCCGACCAGTTCGGCATCGAGCACGTGGCCGGGGACGATGAAGACCAGTACGCCGCCGTACTGCAACAGCGACAGGCTGCGCTGGTAGAACAGCTTCTCGAAGCGGGCACGGCCCTGGCCCTGATAGCCGATGTTGCCGTTGACGTCCTTGGACAGATCGCCATACGGCGGGTTGAGCCAGAGCAGCCCGAACGACTGCTTGGAGATCATCGTATCCATCAGGTCCGCGTGCAGGCAGTGATCGACCAGGCCGCGGGCATGGCGTGCCCGTTCCGCGTCGAACTCGACGGCGAACGCCTTGGCCTGCTCGCGCCCGAGGGCATGAGCGGCTTCGGCGATCGCCACGCCTTCGCCGGCGCAGGGATCGAGGATGCACATCGGCCCGTCGCTGGGCATCAGTGCGTTGAGGGATCTTTCGAGCGTGGGTTCGTCGGTCGGGTAATACCCGTTCTTGGCGAAATTGCGGGCGAGCCGCGGGAACATGAGGGCCATGGAAGTCTCCTGGTTGGCGGGGATGAAGTGCGAAAGCACGCCTTGGCGTGCTCTCGCGGGTGGGTCAAGCCGCTACCGCTTCCGGCGTCCAAATTTTGGCCGGATACGGATAGGCCGTGAGCACGTCACTGCGGATCAGGGAGCCCAGCGCCAGGGTCAGCGCCGGCACGTCGATGGCGAGCCGATGGCCTTCCAGCGGCCCGAGGGCGAACGGAAGACGGGCCAGCATCTCGCGGGTCTGTAACAGCTCCAGCACGGGTTCGCGCCAGTGGTCGAGCAGCGGCAGTGGGCAGGTGTCCCGTACCAGCATCCACAGGCGGTCAAGCCGGTGGACGCTGCCCTTGGGCAGCAATGCCAGTGCGCTGGCGTTGGCCTTGTCGGGCTTGACGCAGCGGCGGTCGAACAGCCACACGTTGGACAGCGAACCGAACAGCGTTCGCCGGTAGGCGCGGGTCATGCGCTTTTCCAAGCGATCGACGTTGCTGACGAACACCGGGACGCTGCCGCCCTGGTCGGTGATGACGTGGAACTGGTCTAGGCCCTGTTCGTCGCGCCCGAGGGTCAGACGAGCGAGGAACTGCTGGACGGCGGTGTCGCGCGCCCAGATCGACAGGAAGATCAGATTGCCCTGGTCATCGCCGACGCAAGCGTCGGCCATCACGTCGGAGCATTCGTCGATGCGATACAGCGTGGTGGAAGAAGTTTTTGCGGGCATGGTGGTGTCCTCGGATCAACGGGAACAGCACCGCCCGCTGGGGCAAGTACTGCCCCAAGGGGTGGAAGAAAACCGCTCAGTCCGGCTCAAACTGCCGGGTGTGCGGGTTGAAGTGCAGCGCCTCATCTACCGAAGTGATTGGCGTGAAGCCCTCCAGGTAGATGTTGTTGAGGTACTGGTCGCGGTAGGTCAGTGCCTGCCGCGCCTGTTCCTCGGTGAGGCCGTTGCTGATGAAGTACTCCAGCATTTCCTCGTCGGAAGAAACTTCGTCGTTGGACAAACTCCCTTCAACGAGCTTCAACAGCGAGGGCGGGAGCGCAGCCAGGATCGAATCCATGTCGGTTCCTCCTGGCTCAGGCCATCAGCGCTGCGGTGGGTGCCGCAGGTGCCGTGGGTGTGCGCCGGCGCGCGTGGTAGGCGCGAACGCCTGCACGCCAGTCGGCGGACTGCTCTGGTGCGAGGTCCAGATAGGACAGCGGGCACGTGTAGTAGTACGGGTGCATGGACTCGTCCAGTGGCTTGTAGCCCCACTGGTTGCCGCTGCGTTCGAGCAGATCGCAACGGATGTAGCGCAGGGATTGACCCGGCGCGAGATGACGATGCACGCCTTCGGCCTTGGCCGTCACTTCCGCGACGGACCACAGGACGTTGCCGCGCAGCGCGTGGGCGATGACCTTCACGCTGGCGCGCTCGGTCTCTTGCGGTGTGATCAGCTCCGCGATCAGTTCAGACCGCGATTGGGGGGAGAAATACCAGCCCATGAAAGGCCTCCTGAAGAATCGAGCCGGAGGCCTCCCCGTGGGAGAGAGCCCCCAGCGGGTGATGGAATGCCGCGCGTGCGGCGATGGAGTCCGGTGCGGACTAGGAACCGCAACCGGCTGGGCAGTAGCCCAGTTCGATGCCATGGGAGCAGTAGCCGTTTGCAGCGTTCCACTCCTGCGTTTCCTGCCGTTCGGCAGGTGTTGCGTAGTCCCATTCCTGGGTCGCGATTTCCAGGGCCTGAGCCCGCTGGCTTTCCGGTAACCGACTGGCTTGCGCGTCGATCTCCGAACTGAAAAGCGTGACCCAGTGATCCCAGGACAGGCCGCAACCACGCTGGGCGTGCTCGGCGGCCGTCTTGCAGACAGCGCGCCACGCGGGTTCGTCCAGCGTGGAATGAGGTGCATCGCAAGCGATGGTGGACATGATGGAGACCTCCAGAAGAAAGCCGGAGCCTCCCCGCATGGGGAAGGAACCCCGGCGGGTGGATGAAGAACACCGCGGATGCGGCGTCTGCGATCACGCAGGTTGCAGTTCGGCCTGGCGGCTCCACTCCTGCGTCTTGAAGTCCAGCGCGTAGCCCAATTCACCCAGGCGGGCGATCTGCGCGCGCAAGGTGCGGCGGTCGATGGTCGAATCCAGTTTCACGGACTCTCCCAGCGGCCAGAGCAGTGCGAACAGTGCGGCGTCGCCATCTTCGGTGCTGCCAGCGGCAGCAGCCGCAGCGGGCGGCGGGGCATCCACACCAAACGGCGTGGTATCGATCAGCGGGTCCGCAGACGCCTGCACGGGTGCGGGCTTGGCGGGCCTGGATGCCTTGGCGGGCTTGGCCGGCGTTGCCGCAGGCTGCGCGCCCAGTTCTTCATCGAGCGGATCGACTTCCTGGGTGGTGAAGCTGCGTGCCTCGTCACGGCTCAGTTTGTCGATGCCGTTGAGCGTCATCCCGTCCAGGTTGGCACGGATCTCGAACCGCATGCCGTCGCCGACGGGATAGGACTTCGGGAAGATGTAGCGGATGACGAACTCCCCGTCGTACTTGCCTTCGGGGTACTGCTCAAGCTCCGCATCCTTCACCGCGAACTTGCCGATGGGGGTGACAAGTCGGCCGACGTTGAAAGGGCCGTTTCTTCCACGGATCGTGCGCAGCGTGAGTTGGCCTGGGACGGTGATGGGCGAACCCGACTGCTCGGGCGTCGATGTGACTGCCATGATGGTTCTCCTTGGGGAATAGGAAAAAGGCAAGGCCCCGTGAGGGGCCATGCCGGATCAGAACGAAGCAGCCAATGCCGGCTCTTGCTCCTCGACTTCACCTGCGGGCTCGCGCTCGGCGGGCTCGACAGGCTGGTCGGAAGCGGTGTCGGCGGCAACCCCGGCTTCGGGCGCGGGTGCGTCCTCGGCTTGCGGTGCCTCGGCTTGCGCCTGGCTCGTCGGATAGACCTGGGTGCCGTCGATCTTGATGAGACCGATGTGGACCAGCGTCGATTCCAGGCTCGCTCCCGGTTCCCCGGCGCGCTCGCCCTTGGTGCGGATGTACGGATCGATCTTCATGTCGTTCAGACGGAAGGCGATCAGCACCTTGCGGTCCCCTTCGATGGCCTGCACGCACCGGCGAACCAGGTGCTCGGCTTCAGGGGTGGCGACGATGGTGTCGAAGTACCGATATTCCGGTTCACCGACAGGTCCGGCCAGCGCCGCGACGCAGCACGACAGGAACGGATCGCCATCCTTGGGGGAGACGTCCTTCGGACGACTGAGGTAGCCGATGCCGCGGGTGATCAGCTCGTGCTGCTTGATCGAAGCCAGTTCGGCCCGGTCAAGCGGCTCGGCCTTCAGCAGTCGCGCCTTCAGAGACGCAGCGGCCTGGCCCTTGTGCTCACCCTTGTCGCGGATGTACGCATCGCCCCAGAGGTCGCCGAGGCGGAAGCGCACCAGCGGGCGCTGCTTGGGATCGTCAACGCCGATGTAGCGCTCGACCAGTTTCTTGGCCTCGGCACCCGAGACCTTGACGTCGAAGTAGCGGTAGCTGGGGTCCTTGGCGGAACCGACCAGTGCGGCGATGGTGCATGCCAGGAAGGGCTGCGCACGGCGGCCGCCCCGGACGGGAACCTCGCGGGCACGCTGGATGTAGCCGATGCCCGAGGTGTGGAGGTCGAAATACGATTTCTCGTTGGACGTGGTGCTCATGGTGAATCTCCATAGGGATGAAGCGGAGACACACCGGCCCCACGATGCGGGGAAAGGTGCGTAACCCCGCGGTGGGTTGATAAGGCGAAAGCATCCGCCACCAGGACTGGTGGCCGCTCGCGGATGGATGCGGTGCGAGCTGGCTCGGTCACGCAGTGGGAACTGCGCGGCAACCTCGAAGACCGATGGTTGCCTGGCATGTCGCTGACAACGTCAGCAGGCATGTGGGCAGCATGTCCAGGCCTCGCGCGCGCGGCAGCAATCAATCGGCATCCGGGTGTTTCCCTTTGTCCGGGTCGCCAAACTCTGCCAAAAAGAAAGCCCCAAAACTGGGGGCTTCGAGGGGTATTCAGAGATTTTTAGCTATGCCGATTCCACCGCCGCCAGTGACAGGTACGTCGAGGTGGCGGACAGCTCCAGATCATCCGAGCTTTGCAGAATACGGGTTAAAACGCGGTCCTTCGGGTCGAAGAACTCGCCGAAGTCGTCGCCACCCAGCTCGGCGCGCGCCAGTTCCCACCAGTCGTCAAACGGGTCGGTATCCGGGTTGCAGCCGACGACATAGGCCAGCAGCTTCACGCGGCCATCGGGACGGCGCTCTCCCTGCTCGGCGAGGAAGTACACGCCCTGGTCTTTGGCGAGGACGACGCGGCATTGGTTGGCAACGGCCTCGGCCAGCACGGGGCGCAGGTCGGAACCTTTGAATCGCAGTGACATGGTTGATCTCCTGAAAAAAAAGGCCCTCCACCCGAATGGATGGAAGGCCTATGGGGGCAAGTCGCCGGTAGGCTGTGGATTCAGCCGTAGCGCCGCTTGGTTGCCTTGGCGTCGATGACGCTCACGCCGATCAGGCGCCAGTGCCCGTCGTCGATAAGCCGCTCCAGCACTTCACCGAGCATGTCGAAATACACCTCGTCGTGCCGATCGACCAGTTCGCCGTCGCGGCGCAGTTCCACCGCGTAGGTGTCGCCGCCGCGGTCGTAGAGGATCGTCACCTGGCCCTCGAACTTCGAGGTCGAAACCGAGAAGCTGATCGCCGGGGGTGTCTCGATGATCTTGGACGGCTTCGGATCGACCCAGGTGAAGTCGCGGGCACCCGCATCGACCAGCATGTGGGTAATGCGCCGGAACCCGTCGGGAGCCGGCATTTCCTCCAACTGCTGGATGAGCTGTCCCAGTTCCATGCACTGCGGCTCGGGGATGGGCAGCTTGGCAGGCGCGGAGCCGAGGATGTGCCTGGTGATGGTGTAGGGAACACCGTCCGCGGTCTTCTCGGTGATTACTTCCGGGGTGTCCGCGCGCAGGCCGTCGAAGCGGCGGCGGGCATACGGTTGGACATGCACCTTGGCGCCTTCGCTGGGAACGGTGGTCACCAGGTGGGGATCGAGCACCGCGAACTCGCTGGGCTTGAGCTTGACGACGATGGCGTCATCGTTCGCCGCGACCACCTTGCCGTCGAAGGGCTGGGGGTCGATGGCGAAGCCCAGCGTCGAGGACTGCGGCTGATCATCGAACACGCGATACTTGAACGACCGCACGTTGCGGGGCACATGGCCTGCGACAAGCGAAGGCATCATGGATTTGATGAGGGAACGGTCCATGGGAATCTCCTTGAGGAAGAACAAGGGATTCCCCGCCCGCAAGGGAGAGGTCCCTTGTGGGTGGATGGACGCGGTGCGTCCGTAGGAAGAAACGACCAGCACGGTTTCCCGTGCTTGCAGCCTCGAAGGTCTCGGCTGCCTGGGCATGTGTCGGCAACGCCGACGAACATGGGGGCAAGGATGGCCCTGGGCCGGGCTACCCGCCCGCATGAAATGGCACTGCGCCGCACCCGGTTTCCTGAGCTGCGGGCAAGAAAAAGCCCCTCGAAAGGGGCTGGCTGGGTCAGGCTTCGTACACGAAGTAGTGCTCGCGCTGACGCGGGAAGAAGACGTGCTTCCACGTGTCGCCGCTGGTGTTGCCACCGTCGAACACGACCATCTCGTAGTCGTCAATGTCGGTGTCCACAAGGTCGGCGCTGGCTATGTGGCGCATGTGCAGCGTGCCGTGCGTGCGCTCGAATACCAGGATCTGACCGATGGCGTTGTCCTGGCTCATGGCGTTGACGCAGGCTCCGAGCTGGTGCTCGAAGTCGGGTGCGCGCGAAATGAGGTCGGGGAACATGAGGTTGCTCCTATGAAAATGGACCAGCCCGGCTCCTGGGGGAGACGGGCTGGCATGGGGGGACAATGAAGAAGGCCGGCGCGTCGCACGGCTGCTAGGGCTCGGCCAGCGGCAGGCCCAGCAGCGCGGGTGCGTCGGCATCGAGGATGAGGATGCGTACATCGGCCTGACCGGCCAGTTCAAGGATGTTCGCCAGGTCGTCTGGCATGCCCTTTTCCCGGTGCTCCTGCCGAAGCTGCCCGGCAGTGATGCCCTCGGCGTGCTCCAGGTTCTGGTCCGTCCAGGGCGTGGAGATCAGCTTGACGCCAATCGCCGGGCTGTACGGCACACGGAAGGCGATGAACAGCATCGCCTCCGGTGTGGCGATGTCCGCCAGGTCGGCGAGGTAGTGCCAGGTATCGACCGTGATGTGCTCACGGCTGATCTCCCAGCACCGGCTGTAGTAGCCGGTCTCGAAAGTCAGGCGCTGCACCACTTCCCGCGCAGCCTCGGCCGAATAGCTGTCACCGATGTGGACCGGGCGACCGTCAAAGTCGTCGCCATGGACGGCATAGACCACGGCGCCGATCACACCTTCGCCGCTGACACCTTCACCGGCATCGCATTCGGCCAGTACCTCGGCGCTCACGCCTTCGGGGACATTGCAGACCACGGCGAAATCGTTGGTGACGATGCAGGACGAAGAAATCAGCTCCTCATCCGAGAGGTGATCTTGGCTCGCGTGGATGTTTCGCCAGACATGCGGGCTTCCATCGTCGTAGCTGATGCACAGCGTGCGGACGATTTTCAGATTCCAGTAGCCGCGAAGGAAGGGATTAGGATTCTGGGACATGGGATCTCTCCAGATTGAATAATGGAGCCAATCCCCGCCACCGGGAATTGGACCCGGTGGGTTGAAAATGGAAAAAGCGTCAGGCAGCGCAGACCATGGCGTTGTCAGCACCGCGCTGGACGACGGGAAATAAATTGAGGGACATGGCCTCGTGGGCGCATGTCCCTCGTGGGGAGTGAACGAAGACGCGGTGGTGTGCCGGAGACCGGCTCACCAGCCGTTGTAGTTCACCAGCAGGTCGGCGATGACCTTGCGGCGTTGCAGATCGAGACCGTCGAAGTCCGACAGCCCGTGGAAGTGGCAGCGCTTGAGCATGGCACCGCCCTCGCGCGCGTTGTAGAAGCTGACCATGGCGGACAGGAACATGCGTTCGCCGCTGCTCAGGACGCCGAGGGCATCGTTGAGCCGCAGCATGTTGGGACGCAGATCCCACTTGCTCTTGGCCTGGTTCAGACCTTCACGGGTGCCGTCGCCGAACCACTCGGGGCCAGCGATCTCGACGCCGCGCTTCCATGCCTCGAAAAAGGCTTGGGGCGCGGCAGCGAAATGCTGCTCTTCCCGCATGATCTGATCGACGACTTCCCGTGGCAGTAGCTGGTTCATGGCGTGATTCCTCCAGTTGGATCAGGGAATGGCGAGCTGGGACCAGCCGCCTCTTTCGAGGGCACGCTGGGCCGCGGCATAGCTGCGGAAGTACTCGCGGGATTCCCGCGAAACGGGGCCTTCGGTATCGCGCGTGCCGATGTAGTGACCGGCGGCGCTTTGCAGGACTTCGAGTGGCAGGAACTTGCCGCAGTAGGTCGAGGCCAATTGGCCGAAAGAGGCTTGCTGGGACATGGATAGGCTCCTTGGAAAAGCGGGGCCTCGTCCCTCACGGGATGGCAGCTCCCGCACGCGGTTGATAAAAGGCATCGACGTCACGGGGACGCGCGTCCGCAGACTTGATGCGATGCGGACTGGTGGGTAACGCGGGAGAGACCCGCGGCAGCCTGAAACCCTGGCTGCTGGCATGTGCTGACGAATCAGCGAACATGCGGGCAGCTTCGTGCGCGGACCGCGCTGCGTCAGTTGGAAAATGGCATCCGGCCCAGCCCCGATTGATGGGGACCGAAAGAAAGAAGCCCCGCATCGAGTGCGGGGCGGTCAGGAGGGTGCGGTGACGCTGGGTCAGTCGGGCTTGTCGCCTAGGACATACTGCTTCCACAAATCGAATGCCTGCTCGGGTGGAAGCTCGGCCAGGATGACGATGGGCTGGGCCTGCCTGGTGCGCAGCGAAGCGAAGTACGCCTTCCGGTCGGCGATGGCCTTGAGCTTGATTCCCTTGATAAACAACAGTTTGCCTTCCTTGATGAACAGCACCTTGTTGCCGATGTCGCGGTTGAATGCGGCTCGCACCTTGCGTTCCGCGTGCATGGCGTCGGCCAGTTCATCGACCAGGAAGTCGAGCGTCATGTCGATGTAGTGAGGGTCTTCACCCTCGTGGCCGAGGTCGAGCGGCGCAGACGGCAGGCCCTTGGCGAAGGCTTCGGCCTGCGCCAGTAGCCCCGCCTTGCCGTTGAGCGCGTGGAGGAACGTCGAGCCGCCGTGGCCGTCGTTGCGGGCCTCGGCGATGGGAGTGCCGTCGAACACGACGGTGGCGCTGAAGCACAGCGTTTCCTCGCTGGCGAAGTCGGCCACCTTGAGGTTCTTCAGCGTGATGCGGTCTTGCTTGGTGATGTTGTCCATGAGAAGTCCTGAGATCGACCGGGTGGCGACATGCCCCTGACGGGACGTGGCGACCATCCCGTGGGTTGGAGAAAAGAGGCATCGATGCCCCGGTGGGCAGCGTTCGCCGGTGAGATGCCTAGGCGAACTGGCGGGTGGCGTGGATGAAATCCACGGCAGCCTTGACACCCTGGCTGCGGGCTGCTGCCGATACGTCGGCAATGCAGGAGGGAGAATGGCGCGGCCCACAGGCTGCGTCGCCGATCAATCCGAAGCGGTCGAGCCCGTCTTGTGCAGGCACTGCACGAGGCGTTGGCCCAGCCATGCCATGCATGGGACGGCCATGGAGTTGCCGATTGCTTTGTAGCGCGGAGCATCCGCGGCGGGCTTGCCGCGGTACGGGATCAGCGTGTAGTCGTCGGGCATGCCTTGCAGCCGCTCGCACTCCACGGGCATCAACCGCCGCACCCGCCAGTGCGACCAGTCGTCGGGGCCAGGGTCGTTCCAGTCATAGCGGAAATGCGCCTCGAAGTCGGGGGCCAGCACATGGGGCTTGTCCGCGCCGCCGCCGCTGGTGCGCAGCGCGGCCGCTACGCTGCCGCCAAGCTCGGCGGCAAGGCCCTGCTCGCGGCCGCGCAGAGACACGCAGGCCACCATCGGCACCCCGTAGCCTGGCTTGCCGTTGGACAGCACGGTGCAAGCCACCTGTCCATGGCCGGACTCGAAGCGCACTTCACCGCGGTTGTTCTGCGCGAACGCGATGGCGGGCACGACCCCTGCG
Source organism: Stenotrophomonas sp. PA-6-5C (assembly GCF_021605635.1). Taxonomy (NCBI): domain Bacteria; kingdom Pseudomonadati; phylum Pseudomonadota; class Gammaproteobacteria; order Lysobacterales; family Lysobacteraceae; genus Stenotrophomonas; species Stenotrophomonas sp. PA-6-5C. The sequence continues at coordinate 32,488 of NZ_WKEE01000031.1, read as the reverse complement.
TTCGCATGGCTGTTGCGATGGCCGCCAGCGCGCAGCGTCGGCGTCAGGTCGAGCGTGGCATCCGCGCCGCTGCCCTGGGCGGTGAAGGCGATGATCGGAACGCCCTTGCCGGTGCCGTCCTCGCTGCTGCCCTTGCCGTTGTTGGCGGTGTCGAGGGTGTGGGCGATGCTGCCGGCGACCGACTGCACCATGAACGTCTCGGTGCGGATGTCGTGCTTGGGGCCAGCGGCCATCAGGCATGCCGCCACATCGACGGGGCCAATGCCGCCGCTGAATCCGAACGTCGTCGTGACCTTGCCGTAGGGCTGCTTCAGTCCTGCGAATCCTGCAAGTCCTGCGCATGCGCCTGCTGCTTCAGCACCCGGTCCAGCATCGTGGGCAGCTTCTTGCCACGGCGCGCGGCCCGCACAAGAATCCCCGAGCAGGCCTGCGCGCTCAAAAAGTACTTCTGCGGGATCGAGGTCATCTCCACCACTTGCCACAAGAAACACGCGCTTGCGGCGTTGGGCGACACCGAAATATTGAGCGTCGAGCACGCGCCACGCGATGCGACGGCGGGGTCCAGACACACAACCAGCGTGCGCCCATTTTTCCCCTGGCGGTTGGAGCGCACGGCTTTCTCCGGCCAGTGCCCCCAGGAAATGCCCGAAGGCATTGCTGCGGTCATTGAGGACGCCGGGGACGTTTTCCCAGACGAGCGTGGCCGCCGGGCGGCGGTCTTGTTGGCGGGTTTGGTCGATGGCATTGGCAAGCTCCACATAGGCAAGGGAAAGGGCTCCGCGCGGGTCATCCAGCCCGCGACGGCTACCTGCAACGCTGAACGACTGGCACGGCGTGCCGCCGACCAGGATGTCGGGTGCCGGCACGGTGCCGACGCGCACCTGGCGGGCGATCGCGGTCATGTCGCCCAGGTTGGGCACGCGGGGGTAACGGTGGGCGAGCACGGCGCTCGGGAACGGCTCGATCTCGGCGAACCACGCGGCTTCGAGGCCGAGGGGTTGCCAGGCGAGGCTCACGGCCTCGATGCCGCTGCACACGCTGCCGTACAGCAGTGGCGCGGCCTGGGGCGCACCGCGTGGGGTGCGAGGTTGCGGGTTCATGTCGGGTCTCCTGTTCGTGTGGCCCAGGACCGTGTGGCCGGGCCGGGACGTTGATCGGCAGGAGAAAGGCGCCGAAGGCCTTGCGGCCTCCGGCTCGGGAGGACGGAACCACCCGTGGGCTGATTGGCAGGCCTGGTCGTCGCTAGAACCGGCTGCTCATCAAGCAATCGCACCCGGCGCATGTCGTGGTTGGCGCCGGCATCTTCTGGCGCACATCCGCGCACAAAAGGAGCCCAGTTTTTCGCCGTTGGGCACGGCATCGAATACCGCTGACCACGAAGGGTCTCCGGGTGGCTCGCAGGCGGGCAAGCCATCGGGGGACCCTTCGCAGAAGCGGAAAAATGCAGATCAGCAGAACGCGCCGGAAACCCCGGACACGGTTCGCGGAGAAGCTACCTTCAGGCCCCGCGGCCGGGGGCGGCCGAGCGGGACGCGCACACGGACAAGAGAAGGCGTTGCGCGCTGGGCGTCCCGCAGGGCGTGCGGGACATGGGCCACGCCGCCGATGGCGGGCACGGCTCTCGGGGAACGGGGTCGGTCAAGAGCCTTTGCGGCCGCTATTGCGCGGGCGCGAGGCACCGCGCTTGGACGCGCCGGTTTCGACCGGCAGCGTGCCTTTGCAGTCGGGGTAGCGACTGCACGACCAGAAGGGGCCGGTCTTGCCGGTGCGCTGGCGCGTGGGTGCGCCGCACTGCGGGCAAGCAGGCCCCTGGGGAACCTTGATGGACAGCGAGGTGCTGCCGTACTGCGCGATCAGTTGCGAAATCCATGCGGCCTGCTTGCCGATGAACACGTCCAGGGTGAGTTGTCCGGCCTCGATCATGTCGAGCGCCTGTTCCCACACGGCGGTGGTTCCGGGGTCGGCAATCGCCGCGGGTACGGCATCGATCAAGGTGAACGCCGCATCCGATGCGCGAATGGAGCGCCCCTTCTTCACGATGTAGCCGCGGGCGATCAACCCACTGATGATGTTGGCCCGTGTCGCCTCGGTGCCGATGCCGACCGTATCCTTGAGCTTCTGCTTCAGGCGCGGGTCCGTCACCAGCTTGGCGACCCCCTTCATGGACTTGACCAGTTCGCCCTGCGTGTACGGCTTGGGCGGCATCGTCTTGAGCGCCTTGATCTCGGCCTCGGCCACCTGGCACGCCATGCCCTGGCGCAGCGCGGGGAGTACCTGGCTGCGCGCGGTGGTTTCCCCGTCCTCGTCCGCTTGCGGCTCGGCCAGCACCAGGCGCCAACCCTGGGCGGCCACCTGCTTTCCGGTGGCCACCAGCTTCTGCTGGCCGCAGGACAGCTCGGCGATCGTGCGGTCGAACTCGTGATGAGGGAGGAACTGCGCCAGGTAGTGCGCCCGGATGAGCCGGTACACGGCCAGCTCCTTCTCGCTCATCGCAGAGAGGTTCGCGGGTTCGAGCGTCGGGATGATGCCGTGGTGGGCCGTGACCTTGCCGTCGTTCCAGGCGCGCGAGCGCTGCGAGTGGTCGAGTTGGCCCATGATCGGGCGCAGCGAGGGATCGGTCTTGAGCAGGCTGTCCAGGACAGTCGGCACTTCCGCGAACATGCTTTCGGGCAGGTAGCCGGAATCCGAACGCGGGTACGTCGTGGCCTTGTGTGTCTCGTACAAGGCCTGCGCGATTTCGAGGGTCTCTTGAACATCCAGCCCAAGCTGCTTGGAACAAACCTCCTGAAGCGTTCCCAAGTCGAACAGCAGCGGTGGCCCTTCGCGCACGCGCTCGGTCTCGACCGACACCACCTGGGCGCTGCTCGCAGCGCGGATCTGCTGCGCGGCCTGCTGGGCGATAGGCTGCTGCAGGCAGCGGCCGGCATCGTCGGTGCAGCCATCTGGCGGAACCCACTGCGTGCTGAAAGCCTGACCGCCCGCGGACAGGGACACGTCGATGGCCCAGAACGGCACCGACTTGAAGGCCGCGATCTCGCGGTCGCGGTCCACGACGAGCTTCAAGGTCGGCGTCTGGACGCGACCGACGGACAGCACGCCGTCGTAGCCGGCCTGACGCCCGAGCACCGTGAACAACCGGCTGAGGTTCATGCCCACCAGCCAGTCGGCGCGTGAGCGCGCAAGCGCCGAGTAGTACATCGGCAGCGTGTCGGATGAGGGCCGCAACTTGCCGAGCGCGGTGCGGATCGACGCATCGTTGAGCGCCGACAGCCATAGCCGCTCGATGGGGCCGCGGTAGCCGCACAGGTCGATGATCTCGCGGGCGATCAGCTCGCCCTCACGGTCGGCATCGGTGGCGATGACCAGATGGGTCGCCTTCGCCAGAAGCGCCTTGACGACCTTGAATTGCGTGGCGGTCTTCGGTTTGACATCGACCCGCCACCGCTGGGGAATGATGGGCAACTGCTCAAGCGACCAGCGTTTGAGCGCCGCGTCATAGACCTCGGGAGCTGCCGCTTCTACGAGATGGCCGATGCACCAGGTAACGGTGACGCCGGAGCCGCTGAGACAGCCTTCACCGCGCTGCGTCGCGCCGAGAATCCGGCCAATGTCTTTGCCCTGGGAGGGCTTCTCGCACAAAAACAGCCGCATGTCCGTCCATCCGAATTCCGTGGTTCATTGAGTTGCTGGAATCGAGGATGCCGAGCACCACCAGGGGCAGCAGCAAACAAGCCGCATGCGGTGGCGACCACTTTCACGGGATGGAATGGCGAGGACGGGAGTGGCGTGTGATCGAGTGTGTGCGGTTCGGGAGCCGCGGTTTTCGGGAGCGCGTGGAAGCCGGTGGACGTTGATGGAGCTATCCCCTGGGGATAGCTTGCGAGGGCGTGGGGCGACGGACGACTGCCGCCGCCCCATGCTGCATCACTTCCTGCGCTTCGGCTCCTTCGGCGCGGTCGGTTCCTGGGCGGCCTGGGGCTTCGTCTGCGTGTCCTGCGCGGTCTCCTGCTGCCTCGGGCTGAGGGTCACGGACTCGATGCGGAACGGCAGGATGCCGACGCTGCGCGCGTTGATCTGCCAGGTCTCGCGCAGCTGATCCTCGTTGTCCGTCCAGGGTTCGCGCTCCATGCGGCCGACGACCAGCACGCGCATGCCTTTCTGGTACAGGTCCTTCCAGTGCGCGGCGTCGCGGTGCCAGATTTCCACCGGCGCCCAGAAGCCGCCGCGATCCTCGAAGTCGCCGCCCTTGGTGGGGACGGGGTTGTCGAAATACACGTTCAGCCGCAGCAAGCGCCGCGGCTCCTCGTTGCCGTTGGGGAACTCCCGGTACTCGGGGGGCGAGCCGATGTTGCCCTCGCCAGAAAAATGCGTGCTCATGTTGCAATCTCCTTGGTGGTTGAAATACCCGCACCTGGTCGGTGACGGGCGCGTGCTGGGTTGCCCGGCGCGATCACGGATCACGCAGCGCGGGTGGGGTGGACTTGAGCCGGCGCAGGTAGGCGTCTTCCGCCGCGGCGGCTTTGCTGGCGCACTCCTGGGCCTGCCTGCCCAAGGTGTGCAACAGGCTGACCTGCATGTTCAGCGTGATGCGCTGAAGCTCGATCGCGTGCAGGTCGGCGAGTAGGTTGACCGGCGTGCTGGTACTCGCCATCAGCTCCTGCCACAGGGCCACGCCCATGGCCGAGCGGTCATGCTTGCGCCAGCGCAGAAAGGTCGTGCCTGCGCCAGTGGTCTGCTGGGCCAGCTCGATGGGCAGCAGGTGGAAGGGATGCCCGATCGCCTGTGGCAGCACTTGTCGCTGCGCCAAGCCAATCAAGTTGTCGCGCATGGCGAAACACTGGCTGGCCCATGCCTCCAAGTCCCCTTTACCTTTAAAAGGCTTTAAAAGGCCTTTTAGAGAGCCTGCGTGTTCCAGCCTCATGAAGGCTGGGTGTTGCAGGGCGCGGATGTAGCGGGTGTCGCGGTTCGGGTCGCTCATGCCTGCTCGTCCTCGTCGGCCGTCACTTCGGGGTCCTCGGTTGCGGCGGCCTCGTCGCTGGGGGATGCGGTGGCGGCAGGACCGTCACCGCGCTGCTGCAAGCCACGGCGCGCGATGGGCGGCGCGAACTTCGAGCGGCGCGTGCCTTCGAGCACGTCCTGCGGCAGTTCGCCGAATTTCTCCAATGCCCCCCGGGCTGCGGCATTCTTTGCAGCGAAGTCGTCGCGTGTGCAACCCGAATAGCGGTACTGCTGGGCCAGGCTGAAAAGACTGCGCAGCGCATGCGCGCCTTCGTTGAGCCAGCGTTCGAGCGTCGAGCGATCGATCAGCGCAGTGTGGTGCGCGAGGATCAACTTGCGGGCGATGTCGTCGTAGTCGGCGAGCAGATACACGGCGGCAAAGCCGAGCTGCGCATTGACGAACAGCGGCAGCTTGACGGGTTGTACGTTGAGGTTCTCGCCCAGGGTCAGTGCCGGCGGCACGCTCGCCAGGGCCTGGTCCACCTGTTCGCGCAGCGATTGCAGCGTAGCCTTGGTCTGGTCGAGCTTGTCCTCGATGCGCAGCATCCAGAAGTCGCTGTACGGGTCGTCCTGCTCCGAGCCGCGCCGCATCTTGTTCATCTGGGCGATGTAGCCGTTCAGGCCGACAATGCCAGGTCGCCCCTCGGCGGCAGCGCGGCCGTGCCAGATGCGCGAGGCGTGGTGGGTGTGCAGCGTCAGCGACATCGCGCTGCGCAAGGAGCCGAGGTTCAGCTGCAGAGGTTCATTGGTTGCCATGGTGTCCGCTCGTTGTGGGAAAAGAGCGGCCAGCTTCGGCAGGAAGCGGAAGGCAGTCAGTCAACAAACCGAAACCCGCCCGTCCCCGGTTCACGGCGCGGCGGTCGAATGCGTCGCGAGCTATCCCCAGGGGATAGCGCCATGGAGCGCCAAGGAACGCTGCGCGCCTGGATCAGCGTGGACAGGGCCGAGCCCGCGGCAGGCGATCGAGGCATGGCTTGCAGCGGTTCGACGTCGTAGCTGTCAGTGGAACTATCCCCAGGGGATAGTTCCATGGAGCGCCAAGCAACGCTGCGCGCCCGGATCAAGCGCGGATAGGGCCGATCCCGCCGCAGGCGATCGGGGCTTGGCGTGCAGCGGTTCGACGTGTAGCCGTCAGTGGAACTATCCCCTGGGGATAGCTCTACTGGAAGCCACTGGCATCCACTTCACCGGCTTGCAAGCCCGCTCACTTGCTGGCGAGCAGGTTGCGCAGCCGCTCGATGTGCTGCCTGGCGACTTCTGGCGGCACCGGCTTGCTCTGTGGCTGGGATGGTGGCGGTGCTGGTGGTGGCCGCTCATTCGGCGGAGCGTGTGCCGATGGCGCGTCTTTCTTGGCCCAGGCGTTGAACTCGCCATGGATGGCCCGCTGGATGATGCCGAACAGATACCCCGCGGGATTGCGGATGCCGCGGCTGCTGCATCGAGTGGCCCATTCGTCCAGCACGGCCTGCCTCAGCGCGGCATCGACTTGCTGCAATGCCACCCGCGCACCTGTCTGCTGCTCTGCCTTCAGTTCCGCGAAGCGTTTGGGCCATTGCAGGTCACCCAGCGCGCGCGCCTGCGCGGTAGTACGTACTTCATTAATACGACTACTACGTACTGTACGGGCCTGCTTCGGATTCCGAAGAGAGGCGTCTGGCGCGGGTTTCGGCCCTGCTTCGGATTCCGAAGTGGGGTCATCGGGATTCCGAAGAAGGCTCGTCGGCCCTTCTTCGGAATCGTGAGCGGCATCCTCCTGTGGATAACTTTCGGTCGCCGTGATGCCTTGGCTGGCGAGGCGTTCGGCCAGGACCTGCAGCCGTGACGGCAGCGTGCGGCCGGAGAGCAGCGGGTCTTCCGCGATTTCCTTGAGTGTGTGCAGGCCGACCATCTGGACGGCCTTGGCCGAGTGGCCGAGGGACTGGCTGACCAGCGCCAGGTAGTCGGCGTCGAGCTGCATCGCTTCAAAGGGCGTCAGCGGCTCGTCATGCAGGACATAGAGGTTGCCGAGGATGCGGCCGGTCTTGGGGTCGCGCCGTCGCCGCACCAGGCTCAGCCATCGGGTGAGGCGCAGCAGCGTCAGGGCTCGCGCCACGGTTTCGTGTGAGGCTTGCCCGGCGCAGGGCATCGACGCCAGCCAGGGCCGAAGCTGTTCATACGTCGGGAACGCCGTCACGCCATCGTCGTTGAGCATCAGCCGGAAGACCTGCCAGGCGTTGCGCTCCAGCGGCGTCAGGCGACGGTCGAGGAAGAGCCGCCGCGGTACGGTCTCGTGCCGGTTGCCACTGAACAGGAAGGCATCGCCAGACGCCGGGCCTGTGGGCATCGCGACAGGCGTGGGGTGCGAGGGGGGCGGGTCGGTTTTGGGCTTGGGCGCAAGGTCGTTCAGCGCAGCGTCGAACAGGTCTGCGAGTGCTGTGAGGCCACGACGTGGTGCGGTGTCGTCCACGGCCATGGTCAACCTAATCCCTGATCGACCCAGCTCTTGATCGAGGCCCAGACCACCGAAAGAGGCAGCGACATGCTTTCTGCCAAGTCCATGGTGGCGTCGAGGATGGAGGTTTCGTCTTCGAGATCGACGTTCCTGCTGCTGGTCACGGCCTTCCATTGCCGCCACAGCTCCGTGTCCTGCTTCTCGTCCAACACGGGATGGCGGCCCTTGCGCTTGGGCAGGCCCAGGATTTCGCGGCGAAGCGCTACCTCCTGGTGGGTCAAACCATAGAACCGGCTGACCATCTCGGTGCTCGCACCCAGCCTGAGCATGCGATCGACCGTGGCGATTTCCTTCTCCACGTCCTGCGCCTGCTTGAGCAGTCGCCGAAGGACCTCGCGGTTGACCGTCACGGAGCACCAGGAGACGTTGGCGTTGGCCAGCACGCTGATCAGCGCGGGATGCTTGAGGGCGTCCAGTTCTTCCTCGCCAAACCCCATCAGCTTGCAGCGGCGCAGCTGCCCATTGCGCAGGTCATAGAGGGCCTGGGCGATGACGGCCTGGTTGAGTGGGTGTGGTGCGGACATGCTGGTCTCCCTCGGTCACGTTCCAGGGGCGGCAGCGCCGGCGTCCAGGTCGAGCAGACGGCGGGCCAGCCGCAGCAGCCGGAACAGCTTGACCAGTGCGGTGTCGCTCAGCCGCCGGGTTGCATGCCCTTGTCCATGCAGCAGTGCCGACAGGTCGATGACGAATTGCGCGTTATCCAGGCCGACATCGGCGGGCTGCTGACCGGCCAGACATGCCAGCAGCGCCAGAGCGGCACGGCCAAGCGGCCCTGGGTCCTGGGCGTAGGCACGGCAAGCGAAACCGATGCCGTCTGGACTGTCTTCGATGCACTCGTCCAGGCCGGCGTCACCCGCGATCTCGCGCGCGAACTGCGCGACGTGGATGCGCAGGCGCTCGGGCGTCTCCAGACTCGCGTCGATGTACCAGACATCAGAGATCGGATAGAGCCCGCCAGCTTGCACGGGGATTGACTGCAAGACGTTCGCCGAGAAGTCGGGCGGCAACGCATCGCCCAATTGGTCGGCGACCATGCGCTGGATGGACTGGAGCCGTTCGGTCGTCGGCGCCGGCGAGACGATGTGCTCCTGAAGCCGCTGATGATCGGTTGCCGGACTCGCCGTCCTCGCCTCGTTGGCATCTGTGTCGCTCTCTCGCGCTGAGGGGGCAGACGCGGGGCCTGCAGGCTGCGCTGCCGATACGGGCTCTGTGGTAGGCGGCGCGGTGTTGGCAGGTGGACGCGCGATAGCCCCAGGCTCCGGCAAGGCGAGCGGTGTCGAGGGTGGCGTCGGATCACTGACCAGAGCGCGCTGGCGGCTCTCGGATTCGGTCATGTCCAGCGCGAGCACGTCGTAATCGACGCCCAGCAGCTCGGCCATCTGGCCGATCAGCTCGTCCTGTACGCGCTGCGCGGAGAACTCATCGGCCTGCACATCAAACTGCGACAAGACTTCCTGGAAGAACTCGTCGAAGTCCTGGACCGGCGTGCGGCCCTTGGCGTAGCGCTCCCACGCGAACATGCAGGCCTTGCGCATGACCGACAGGCGTTCGACCTGGTGGCGGCCGAGGCCAGCATAGAGCACGGCGGGGATCGCGGGCAGGAGGTAGCGCACCGTGTCGTTCATGCGGCTGATGTGCGACTGCTGGACCGGGAAGCCATCGGCCGCAAGGCGGCGGGCCAGTTCGGATTGGCTCAAGGTGGTGCCGCTTTCCTGCTCGTAGAACTCGCGCGCCTTCTCGACACCGAGAGCGCGCTCGATGAACGTGAGGCCGCCGCGCAATTCGTTCTCGGCCAGATGGCCGGTCAGCATGACAACTTCGCCACGACTGGGCCACGGGCGGAACAGGCACGATATGCGGAAGAACCGCTCGTCCTTGGTCTCCGACCACAGCTCCCGCAGGATGGCCAACCGCGTGTTGCCGCCGTTGCGGATGATGTAGTGTTCCTCGCCAGGCCGTCGGGTGATGGCCGGTGCCGCGTCCAGCCCGCGCTCGCGGATGGACGCCTTGATGTCCTCGTAGGCCGGATTGCGCTTCTTGCGTGGGTCGTGGTCGTAGGGACGCAGTTGGTCGAGGGTCACGACCATGGGCGTGTCGGCGATCGGGTCGCTCAAGGCCGCCGCGGACGGACCGCTGCGCTCGAACCCCGCTGCGAGCAGTTTGCCGGCCATTTGCTGGGAGGTGATCTCAGCCATGGCAGCCTCCCTGCGCCTGGGATCGGGCCTCGCGCTCGGCGCGGCGGATTTGCGCGCGGGCGTTGAGGGCCGCTCGGTGGTCGCTGGCCGTCGAACTGGTGTAGATCGCGGCGCAGCCTGCCTTGGTGAATTTGAGGTGGCCGCCCGGCGTGCGCTTGACGTGCCAGCCCTCACCGACAGCGAATTCGATCAGGGCGCGCAGCCGCTTGTGGCCTCGGGCCAGTTCATGTGCGTTCGCCATGGGGCCTCCCGGTATCAAGAGGGAATGGCGGGCGGCCGGACACCGCGGCAAATCGGTGCTGCCATTGCGGGAACAGTTCGCCAGCGAGGTCGCGCATGGTGTGGAGCGCGGCGGGGGCGACTCTGCCCGGTGGCTGGCGGTACTCGACCCGATGCACCGGCAGGCCGCGTGTCGCGGCGCGCGGATAGGCCTCGATGGCCGGCACGTCGGTGGTCAGCACCCGGATGCCGGCATGATCTTGAAACAGGTCGCGCAGGGCCTGTTGGATCAGCCGAGCGTTCGCCGACACCGGGTGGACGCGGTTGATGAGCAGATGCAGCGCCGGTGGTTCGATGCCCAGGTGCCGGTACGGTGCTATGTCTTCGAGCAACTGCATGGTGCCGCGCCGCAACTCGCGGGCCGCGAGGATTTCCGGGGTCACGGGCGACAGCGCAACGTCGGAGGCGAGCACCGCCATCTCCAGCAGCACGGAGCGCGCGCCCTGGGTGTCGATCAGCACCAGGTCATAGAGCGGAGCCAGGATCGGCAGCAGGTGCCGCAGCCGCAGGCGCCCATCCGGCGCGTGCAGCAGCAAGGTGTTCAACTCGCCCCGGTGGTCGTTGGACAGCACCAGGTCCAGGCCCGTGATGATCGTGCGGGACACGAGCTGGCCGAGGTCACGCTCGTTGAAGGCCAGCAACTCGTAGATGCCGCCAGGCGCGCGGTGGCCCAGTTCGTAGTAGGACGACAAGGTGGGCTGCACGTCGAGATCGATCAGCAGCACGCGCAGCCCCGCATCGGCGACGAGCCCGCCCAGGTTCGCGGCCGTGGTGGTCTTGCCGACGCCACCTTTCGTTGAAATGATGGATACGACCTGCATGGCGTTCTCCGTGTGAGGATGGAAGGTCCGCGGGAGAACGGGTCAGGCCCGGTTGTTGACGCGCTCGGCGATCCACTGGTCGATTTCGATGGAATCCCAGCCGACGGCACGCACACCCAGGCGCAGCGCCTGCGGGAACTGGCGCTTCTTCATCAGGTTGTAGATGTGGGCACGTTTGAAGCCGGACTTCGCTTCGACTTCTTCCAGGCGCAGGATGCGGCGCTCGTTGGGCGGCAGTACAGGTGTTTGCGACATGGCGGTCACTCCTGAACGCTCAGTGGCGTTTGTTGGCGTGACCTCTATTCAATAGACACGGCTGCGGAAAGACATTGCAAATGCAATCTCCGCGATTGCACATACAAGCTGGAAATCCTCAGAGCGTGGCGCTATGCAGCCGGCGCCTGGCCGTGGCGAACTTGCCGTTCAATGTCCGCTCGGCGATACCCATGACGCCGTGGTGATGGGCGACCAGTGCGCTGACCACGGCCTCCTGCGTCTTGAAGCTGGAGTACGGCGTGCCCGATGGCGACTGGCCGAGCATCAACTCCAGCATGGCCCCGATGATGTTCAGGTAGGTGGCCTCGGCCCGATCGCTGATCGGGCACTGCGCGCAGGCGGGGATCACCGTGGATTGCTTGAGCAGCGCATTGTGTTTGTCCTGCAACTCGCGAAGTTGGCGTCTGGACTGCTCCAAGGCGGATTTCAGCGCCAACTGTTCGACCAGCATGGCTTGCCCGGTCTCCAGCGAGATGACCGGATGGGCGATGCGTTCGCTGCGCGAGAATAGAAAGCCTGGCCGGTGCTCGGGGTAGTGCTGGTGCATCCAACGCTTCAGATCGACGTGGCGAACGGTGAGATCAGGGGAGTCGATCAAAGCGGGATCATGTGTCGTGATGCCGTTCTCCCCGAACGGCAACTCCCCGTTAAGGATTCCATCGTAGATGCGGTCGGTGTACAGGCGAAGCTCGCTCCAACGGGGACAATCTAACGACTTCGGTAGGTTCCTTGGCGACGAGATCGAGGCCAGGACAAGATGTTTGAACCGCAGCAACCCGGCCCACCTGATGGAGGCTTCAATCGGGCGATAGAACACCTTGGTTAGAGGTGGTTTGTCGTACATGCTCCCATCTCCTTCTAGGAGAACTACATAGCGACTCCTTTGGTGCCAACCTCATGGTCGGCCTCTGCAGAAGCGAGATCCGAGATCCGCTTGTTCATGGTCTTAATTGCGTCTCTACGGTTCGCGTTGCTGGTAGCCGGCGCGTGTTCGATGTGCAAAAATCTATTGGTCAAGTGAAGGCCGAGCATCGGGAAGCAAGCCCGACAGTGACGCTCACGCTATCAGGGTCGTAAGAAGTTGCGGCCTCTGCAAAACCGCCTGGGTATGACCTGATATGCCAGCGGTCTCAAGGGATGCGAAGAGGGCGCAATCCCCATCCAACGTCCAGTCAGACGCAGCGAATCCGCTCCCGTCATTCTTATCCTGGCATCCTGATATACCCATAAAGAATCGCGCGCCTACCCATCATGGCTAGGGTGTGCGTTCCTTTGGCGCGGCCTGCTCCGGTGAGTGCCACAGTGCGCCGGTGCGTGTACTTCCACGGTGGCATCCGAACTGCGCCGAGATCGGCGACATCGGAAGGCTGCTAGCTGGTCGGCATCGCATTCGATGTGGAAGCAGAGAACTGGTGTGGCGAGTTCGAGGCCGTCCGTATGGCGATGTTGCCGAATGCGGCTCCGGTGCGGAGTGCACGTCTCTGGACGTCGTTGGATTTCTTTGGACGAACTTGTTGCCGGGGACGAAAAACAAGGCTACAATTGAGGTCTTCGCTAGCCACCTCAGCGAAGAAAGTGTTTGGGAAACAACGACTTAGCGTCCTAGTACACGTCTCGTTTCCCGCTCCAGATTGCACAGGGCCCCGGTTGGGGCCTTGTTTTTCTCCCGCCCGGCAAGGCGGGGCACGTTGAGCCACAAGGCTTTGCGCGCAGTCAGAAAAGTGAAAACAGTTGTGAAATGGCTGGTGTGTGTCCCGGGCTTCCGGTACCATGACGGCTTATGCGGGAATAGCTCAGTTGGTAGAGCGCAACCTTGCCAAGGTTGAGGTCGCGAGTTCGAGTCTCGTTTCCCGCTCCATGTTCCGACAGGCCCCATCGCGGGGTTTTGTCATGTCAGGGGCGTCGTTCCTGATCGCAGTACGTTGGCCTCATGGCAGAGTGGCTATGCACCGGATTGCAAATCCGTTTACAGCGGTTCGATTCCGCTTGAGGCCTCCAATTGAAAAGCCCTGACTCTGGTCAGGGCTTTTTCTTTGCGCGGAACCTGGCACCCGCAGGCCATACCAAAATGCACATGCACCCCGACGGGGCCGGCTGCCAACGTCGCCGTCCTCTTCAGCAGTGGTGACCGCAGTGCGAAACCTGGCGATCCAGCAGGCCGTGTACATCCCTCTCGGCGCCATGCTGGCGCTGATTGCTTTTGCATTCACCGTGCCCGGCTACCACTCGCTCCCCCAGCACCTCAGCGAGCTTGGCCTGATGCCGGGGCTGCCGGCCAAGGCGGTGCAGGTCGGCCCTGTGGTCAGTGGCTCGGCCATCATCCTCTTCAGCCTCGCGTTGCTGGCGCAGAGTCGACGTTTCGCGCTCACTGCGCTCACCTCCACGCTGTTCGGGGTGTCCATGGTAAGCAATGGCGTCTTCACCACGGGCAGCCCGCTGCATGGCCTCTATGCCATCGGCATTTTCTCGATCCTGACTCCGCTGCTGTTCCTGGCAGAGCTGGGCCCGCAGGCGTCCACGCGGATGGCATGGTCCGCGCGCGCCTGCTCGCTGCTGGGCATGGCCTATCTGTGGCTGATGATGTCCGGCTTCGACCCGGAGCCCTATCGCGGCCTCACCCAGTGCCTTGCGCTGCTGCCGGCGTTCGGCTGGTACACCCTCGCGGCGCTGGAGCTGCGTCGATTCCGCGGTTGAGCCAAGCGCTTATTGTATCAAGCGCTGGCAGTGTGCAGCCAGATGTTCAAGCCGCGGCTGGCGCCGGATCGTCGGCGCGGAAATTGCGCGCCACCGGCGTGGTGGTGCCCACATAGTGGCGGAACAGGTAGATCAACGGTGCCCAGCGCTGCACGTCGATGTGCTGGGTGCCGGCGATGGTGATCGCCTCGTGTGCATGCACTTGGCAGATCCGTCCTTCGACGATCATGAAGCCCTGATCCTGCGTTCCGCTGGGCCGATGCGAGGCAAGCAGCGCGACCTCCACCTGCAGCGGGCATTCGGCGATCGCCGGTGGTGCCACCTGCACCGAGTCGACTGGGCTGAAGCCACCCAGTGCGAACTTGTCACGCACATGCACGTAGCCCATATCACGCTTCGAATCCGGCACAGGGGTGCGCGCGGTGGCGCGGGCGATGGCTTCGACCTGCGCCGCCTGCGTGGCATCTGCGAAGTTCAGTACGCATTCGCCGCGTGCCAGGAGGTTGCTGCAGCCTTGGCCCTGTTCGCCGATGCCGAGCACCACGCGGTCGCCCAACGCCCAGAATGACGAAAGCGGGCTGATGTTCGCACTGCCGTCTTCATTCAGCGTGGTCATCAGCACCACCGGCGTTCCCGGGTAGAGCACGGAGGGACGGATGCAGCGGCGTTGGAGGTCTTCCGATGGCATGCTTGAACTCGTTGGTTGCGGGCGATCACTGTGCCCTGTGCAAAGGCGCGGAAGCTTCGATCCGGGTCGAATGATGCGTGGCAGGGGGCGTGCCACAATGCGGCCATGGCCCAGACCTCCCGCTCTTTCATCAATGTCGGCACATTGGTCGGCGACCACGCACGCGCGGCCATGCTGTTGACGTTGATGGATGGCCGCGCGCACACGGCCTCCGAGCTGGCCGGCGTGGCTGGCATCTCGCCGCAGACGGCAAGCAGTCATCTACGGCGGTTGCTCGATGGCGGCATCCTGGTCGTGGCGGTACAGGGGCGTCACCGTTATCACCGGCTCGCCTCGACCGAGGTCGCCGACATGCTGGAAGGCATCCTGCGTTTCAGCGATCAACTGCCACCGCTCTCTCCGCGAACCGTCCGGGTCGATGCCGGCTTCCGCCGGGCACGCAGCTGCTATCGACACTTGGCGGGTGAATACGCTGTCGCCATCTCCGATCACCTGCTGGGCATCGGAGCGATCACCGCGGCTGCAGGCCATTGGCAGATGACGGCTGATGGCGCCGCTGTCCTGCGCGCCGTGGGCGAGCCGCTGGCAGAGCTGATCGAACGATCACCGCAGGTGAAGCCCGAGCGCTACTGCCGTGGCTGCCTGGACTGCACCGAGCGTCGCCCGCACATGGCCGGCATGGTCGGCGAAGCCATGCTGGAGAGCTTCCTGCAGAACCGCTGGCTGCGTCGCCTCGAGGGGCGGCGCGAACTGCAGGTCACGCCAGCCGGGCAGGCAGCTTTCCGCAGGCTGTTCGACGTGGGCGCCTGAGGACCGCCACGTGTCCCTGTCAGTCTCAGCCGGCCACGACATGGCGACGGGGTATGGTCGAGTTCTGGTCTTCGGGAGCAGCAATGGCAGGCAAGGACATGAGGGGCTGCATGCACGATGCAGCTGGCGGGCAATGAGCAGATCCACCGCAGATGTGCGCTGGCTTACATTCCGGCTGAAGAACGGGCAGTCCATCGGCCCCGATCAACTGAAGGACGGTTGGGTCCTCGCCTCGGAAAGCCGTCATTGTGATGTGCGCCGGGAACGCATCGAGGGCGCTGGTGTGGTCTATGCACTGTATGGCCCGCCAGATCTTCCGTCGCCGCGCCGCGCGGAGCTGCGCATGCGCGATTTCCTCATGCGCTCCGGGTATACCTTCACCATGGGTACGCTGGGCCACTGATCCGTTCGGCTGCTCAGAGGGGAGCCGCTGCTGCCTTCAGCGCCTCGACCACCTGCGAATCCACAAAGCCACAGTGGCCTTCGCCGACCGCAGGCAGGACACGCAGCAATGACGTGGCGCCCGCGCGCTCTGCCAGCTGCGGATACACCGCCTGCATGCGCGGCACGATGCTTGGGTCATTGTTGTTGAACTGGATCACCAGCGGCCGCTTGACCGCGCCGGTCAATGCCAGCTTGCCGCGCACATATCGCTGTGCCAGCGCGACCGGCGCGTGCCGCTGCACGCCCGCATTGAACGCCTTGTCGTCGCCGAATCCGCGGTAGACAGTCCTCAGATTGCCGACCGGCATGCCGCCGGCGCGCGTAGCCAGTTCGTGCAGGATCATCGCGTGCAGGCTGATCGTGCCCGGCAATGCCTCGGCGCTTACCTGCAGCCGTGTGGCCAGTTGCGCAGCGACGGCCGGCCGGCTCTGAAGCGCGGCGGCGATGCCTTGATAGAGCGCCATCTGCGATAGCGCCGCAGCGTCTGCCGATACCAGGCCCTGGCGGGGCAGCCCCTCGGCCTCGGGGAAGAAATAATCGAACGCCACCAGTGTGGTCAGCAGGTCGTTGGCCAACTGCTCGCCGGGCAGGTTGGCGCCACACAGCGAAACACCTCCGTTGTAGTGCTGCGGCAGGCGTTCGAGAGTGGCGATGGCCACCGCACCGCCCATCGAAAAGCCCAGGATCCAGGTGCGGTGTACGTCCTTCAATTCGGATTGAGCGTGCGTGCGCAGGCGTTCCATGTCGTTGATCGCATCTGCCACTGCCCAGCCCTGGCTGGCATAGGCGCTCTGGGCAACGGCGTAGCCCGCTGCAAGCAGGCCAGCGGTGCTGTCGTTGGCCGGCATCGGTGAAGGCTGCGGAACGCCGACCGGTTCATAGCCATGCGCCAGCATCACCAGTTCACCGTTCCAGCCGGTGGGCACGTCCAGGCGCCAGCGTGCGCCTTGCAGTTCGCCGCTGGAGGTGCGCGGCGTGGCTGCAGGTGCGGCGGACAGCGGGGTGTGTGGCAGCAGCAGGGCCACGGCCAGGGCGAGTCGAAAACGTGGACGCATCGTGACCTTCCTTGCAGGGCGTGTGGCGAGGATAGGGCTGAATAGTGCAAGGGGCGCGCTGCACCGCATCAGTGGCTTGCCCAGGCGCCTGATCTGACGCTAGTGTGGGGGAATGGTGACCCAGCGCATTCCGGCGATTATCCGAATTCCCCACGGGAAGGCGGGTTAGCGCGCGGCTGTTCCAGCCATGCAACCCGCCCGGGAGGGCGGGCTGCCACCGCTCCCGGGCGATCGACGTTCCTTCGCCCTCGGAGATGGCACATGCAGCTACTTCCCAGCAATACACACGATTGCCCGGCCACCCTGCACCTGGTATGCGGCAAGATCGGAGCAGGCAAATCCACGCTGTCCCGGCAGTTGTCGATGCAGCCGCGGACTGCGCTGATCTGCGAAGACACCTGGCTGGCGGCACTCTATCCCGGCCAGATCACGTCCGTGGCCGACTACCTGCGGAACGCGGCGGCGTTGCGCGGCATTCTTGCCGACCACGTCTGCTGCCTGCTGCAGGCGGGGGTGTCGGTAGTGCTCGACTTTCCCTCCAATACCCCCGCCAGCCGCGCATGGGCGCGGCAGATATTCGTTCGCGCCGGCGCGGCGCATCGGCTGCACTTCCTGGACGTCCCTGATGAGGTCTGCAAGGCGAGGCTGCGCGCGCGCAATGCTGCTGGCGCGCATCCATTCCAGGCTACGGAGGCCGAGTTCGAGCGGATTACCCGCCATTTCGTTGCTCCTGCCGAGGAAGAGGGATTCGACGTGATCCACCTACCCGGAGGATGAGCCCTTGTTCCGGCTTGAGCCGCCGTGCCGGTAGGTCTTGAATCCGATACGATCTGACGTATCTGCCTTCTTCCGCTTGATCTGGAGTCCCGTCATGGCCGATCGTCTCGCCATCCTGCTCGAACGCTTCGCGGTCACCGCCTCGGTGTTCCATGCCGGCGCGCTGTGTGGCATCAACAGTCTCGAAGGAGAGGGCGAGGCCGGCCAGCTGCATCTGGTGCGGCGCGGTCCGTTGCAGGTCAGCCATGGCGGGCAGACGGTGCAGGTCGATGTTCCCAGCCTGCTGCTGTATCCGCGCCCGATGCCGCACCGCTTCCATACCGATCCCCGGCACGGCGCCGACATGGCCTGCGCCAACCTTCATTTCGAGGGCGGCAGGCTCAACCCGATCAGTGCGGCGCTGCCCGACTTCATCTGCCTGCCGCTGGCCGATCTGTATGGCGGCGATGCCGTCCTTGAACTGCTGTTCGAAGAAGCGTTCGAGCAGCGCTGCGGCCGCGCGGTGATGGTCAACCGCCTGTTCGAGGTGGTGATGATCCAGGTGCTGCGGCAGTTGATGGAGGGGGGCGGGATGCGCGGCGGCCTGTTCGCCGGGCTCGGCCATCCACGCCTGCGGTTGGCGCTGGTGGCGATGCATGAGGCACCGGCGCAGGCCTGGACACTGGAGGATCTGGCTGACGTTGCCGGCATGTCACGCAGTGTGTTCGCCGCCAGTTTCCGCGAGGCCATGGGTACCACGCCCGGTCACTATCTGCAGGGGTGGCGGGTCGGCCTGGCGCAGCAGGCGCTGCGTCAGGGCCGACCGTTGAAACGAATCGCCGACGAGGTCGGCTATGGCAGCGAGGCGGCGTTGTCGCGGGCGTTCAAGGCGCACACCGGGCAATCGCCACGGCAGTGGCGCGGGCAGGCGCGCGTTGCTGCCGGTTGAGTGTCACCCCAGCGCGAGCCGGGTCAGCTTCATGCCGGCGAACAGCCCGGCCAGGCCCAGGGCCACCGAGCCGCCCGCGTAGAGTGCGGCCAGGCCATGCTGGCCCCGCTGCAGCAGCAGGCCGGTTTCCAGCGAGAAGGTGGAGAACGTGGTGTAGCCGCCAAGAACGCCGGTGGCCAGCAGCAGGCGCAGTTGCGGCGACGCGCCGTTGCGCAGGGCAAATGCCTCCACCACCACGCCCATCAGCAAGGCGCCGCTGATGTTGACCAGAAAGGTCGACCAGGGCCAGGAACTGCCGACGGCGACGCGGGCGCCGATCAGATTGCAGGCGTGACGCAGGCAGGCGCCGACACCGCCGCCCAGGAATACCAGCACATAGTTGTTCAACGTCTGCATTGCTTGCCTCGAGTGCGTGTTCGCAGGTTCGACGGCGTACGCAATGGCGGGCAATACCTGCCATCGACGAACGCCGGGTTCGTCGCAGCAGGAGCCATCAGCCATCCCAGGCGGTTATCGGGGGAGCCCCATCCCCATCGACCGCCATGCTACCAGCACGCGATGGGTCAGGGCAGGGCAGTCATCACCACGCGTGCGACCTTGCCGCGGCTGACGCCTTCCATCAGCAGGTCATGGGCCATCAGCCCCAGCGTGGCTTCACGGCGGTAGCCGACTTCCAGGCCCCGCTCGGCAAGGATGTGGGCGACCAGCTCATAGGCCGCTTGCCAGACATCCAGATGGGCTTCGCTGGGCATGTGCATGTAGGCCGTGCCGCGTTCGCCGACACCCCGTCCCAACGGGCCGAACAGCAGCTCCCGCGGGTCCAGCTTCACCGCATCAGCGATGCGGAACAGCTGTTCGGCTTTCACGTGGTTGGCCTTGACGTGGTCGTTGAGCCAGTTGCTGACCGTGGCCGTCGTCGTTTCGGCGGCACGCGCCAGGTCGGCCGGGCGTGCATGCCCGGCGTCCTTCATGGCGACCGCGAGTCGTTGTCCAAGAGTATTCATCTATGCAAGCCAGCTTAACGCGTGGAATCGAAAGAGGCCTTGGCGCAAGAATAAGTTTGATGATGAAAGGGATCGAAAATGGACGAATTCTGGAGCAAGCGGCAGGTCCGCACGCGGCTGGGCTTTTCCACCGACGCAGAGCTCGCCAAGCTGTTTGGAATCAGCAGATCCGCTGTCTCGCAATGGCCCAGAGGCTTTCCCATCCCGCCGTTGAGGCGCTACATCCTGCAGCAGCGGTACCCGGCGCTGTTCCCGCCGGATCAGGGGCCAAGCGATGAAACTGCATGAGATGCGACCAACGCTGTCGCAGATAGACCGCTAAGATCAATTTGCTAAGCATGCTTAGCAACATAGGCAGAATCGATTGCCCCGCCCGCAGCGATGGCCTGATCTGTGATGGGCACCCGGGTTCGATGGCAGGCAGTGTCGACATCGGCACGGAGATTCTTGATCCCCTTCGCCATGGCGTTTCATGAACGATTAATAATTTCAATCGCGAAAGTCGCGCGCTGTAATTGACGTGTCGTGAAATCTATGACTAATTGGCATCAACCGGTTGTGAAGGCCGGGAGTCTTTCAGTAGCTCGCAAGTGAATCGGTCGACCGTCAACGATGCAGAACAAGTCCAACGGAGGTCGTATGGAATACGGCATGCATGGCTTGGCTGAACGGGTACGCCGCGAACTGGAAGCCAGTTATCACAAACACGGATGCGGTCCGGCGTTCTGGGATACCTACCAGCAGGTGCTTGATCGTCTGGTTCCGCAAGGGACCGGGCGGACCGATGTCACCAACGAAATGGCGCTGATCATCGAACAACTGGGCATCGTCCGTCGTGCTCAGCTGGTACCGCCGCGCCCGGGCGACCCGGGCTGACTCAGAGCAGGCGCCAGGCGCCACAGGCCAGTAAGGCCAGCAGCATCGATGCCAGGGCGGTGGTGCGGGGGCGCCACCACCTTCGCGGCTGGCCGGCCATCACCTGCGGGCTGCAATAGCTGATCAGGCCGGTCCCGAAGCCCGCCTGATGCTGCTGCCGGGTGCAGGCTTCCAGACAGGCACCGCAGGCCAGGCAATCGGCCTGTGGACCATGGCGGATGTCCAGTTGCATCGGGCAGGCGCGTACGCAGGCCATGCAATCGATGCAGTCGCCCAGCCGATCCGCACTGAAGGTCGGCATCGGTCCGGCCAGCAGTGGATGTGCGGCACGGAAAACGTAGTCCTGCGCGGTGGTCGGGTCGAGCAGACCGCGGCCCCGCCCGAGCACGCCGCCCAATGCCGGTGGGCGGGCGCCGCGTGGCTCGCCGCGGCGTGGGTCATACAACATGCGCGGGGTGTGCGGGTCGGTCAGCAACGGCTGCATGCGCGCGAACGGACAGAGCGATCGGCACACCTGTTCGCGCAGGAACCCGGCGTTGCCCCAGGTGGCGCCGGCATAGAACAGCACCCAGAAGGTCTCCCAGCCGCTCCAACTGCCATCGAATGCGCCGGCGACCAGTTCGCGGATCGGACTGAACAGTCCTACGAAGGTGATCCCGGTCCACAGCGACAGCAGCAACCAGACCACGTGGGTGAGCGGCCGCGCTGCCTGCGCGGGCAGGACGCGGGCCAGGGCCTGCGCGATCCCATCGAAGGCCCGTGTCCACAGTGTCTGTGGGCAGGCATGCCCGCACCACACGCGGCCGGCCAGATGGGTGAGCAGGGCCAGACCCACCGCCATCACCGCCAGCAGGCCCAGCAGCACGCCGATGTCATCCGGCCACAGGGTCCACGCGAACAGGTCGAAGCGGCGCGCGTTGAGGTCCAGCAGCAGGGCCTGCCGGCCATTCCATTGCAGCCACGGCAGCACATGGAACAGAACCAGCAGCGCAACGCCCAGCACACGGCGCCAACGCCATGGATACGGTGGCGGGATAGTGGCGACGCTCATCCCAATGGCTCCTCATCCTCTTCGCTCGGCATCGGCCGCAGCAGGTAGCCGGTCACCGCGCTGGAAAGTGCGGTGACAGCCCAGAACATGAAGAACCCTGCGGTGTAGCCCAGTTCACGGCTGATGGCGGTACCCGGGAAGCTGATCGCCTGCAGCCGCAGTGGATCGACGAAGGCGAAGAACACCACGCAGGCCAGGCCGGCGGCGATGAAGCTGGGCCACAGGACTGCGCCCCACTGCTGGATACGCCGCTGGCGGCGGGAAGACGGTGTGTTCATGCGGGTTCGGGTCGAAGAAGAGGGCGGCGCGTATACTCCGCCGTGGTTGGCGCAGCATCCGCAGGGCATGCTTCCTGCAAGCGTGCCAGCCTAGGTGCGCCCCCGTGCGCTGACATTGATCTGGATCAACAGCGGTGGTGGCGGCATGCGGCACACTGCCGATCCGCAGATGGTGCCCTGATGAACGCAACGCCCACGACTGCCCTTCCCATTGCTTCGCCAGAGTTGTGCAGCGAGGAGGAAGTGACCCGGCTGGTTCACGACTTCTACGCGCGCGTGCGTGACGAGGAGCGTCTGGGGCCGGTGTTCGAAGGTCACGTGAAAGACTGGCCCGAACACCTCGCCCAGCTTGTTGATTTCTGGTCGGCGATGCTGCGCGGGACGCGCCGGTTCAAGGGTTCGCCGATGTCCAAGCACATGGCGATCGACCTGGAAAAGGATCTGTTCGACCGCTGGCTGGTGCTGTTCCACATCACCACCGCCGAGTGCAACAACCCGCCGATGCAGGCGCTGGCCGACGATGTGGCCGCCCGCATCGCCGAAACCTTCTGGCGCCGTTACCAGATGCTGCGCTGGCCGCAGGTCATGCTGCCGGTGCTGGGCGTCCCCGCCAAGGATTGATCTGGGTCAAGGCGCTGCGCGTGGTCTGGCGCGATGCTGGCGCCATGGACACGTTCTCTCCCGCTGCCGGTGGCCTGGCCTGGGCCTTCGATCCCGATCTGCTGCGCCGGCATGACCGGCCGGGGCCGCGCTACACCTCCTATCCCACCGCGCCGCACTTCCATGACGGCTTCGATGCACCGGCGCTGCGCCAGGCGATCGCCGACAGCAACCCGCTGGCGCGTGCGTTGTCGTTGTACGTCCATGTGCCGTTCTGCTCCAGCCCCTGCTTCTACTGCGGCTGCAACCGGGTGATCACCCGCGACCGCGGGCGTGGCCACAGTTACGTGTCACGCGTGCTGGCCGAGGCAGACCTTTTGGCACCGCAGTTCGCCGATGGCCGTGAAGTGATCCAGCTGCACCTCGGCGGTGGCACACCGAATTTCCTGGAAGCCGATGCGATGATCGCGCTGGTCGAGGGCCTGCGCCGCCGCTTCGATTTCAGCGATTCATCGCAGCGTGATTTTTCCATCGAACTGGACCCGCGTTTCATCGATACCAGCGACGTGGCGATGCTGGCCCGGCTCGGCTTCAATCGCGCCAGCCTGGGTGTGCAGGATTTCGACCCGCAGGTGCAGGAATCGATCAACCGCGTGCAGGGCGTGCGGCAGACGCTGGACATCCTGCGCGCGTGCCGCGACAGCGGCATGCGTTCGGTCAACGTCGATCTGATCTACGGCCTGCCCGGGCAGAGCCTTGAGGGCTTCGGCCGTACCCTGGAACTGGTGCTGGCGCTGCGCCCGGATCGATTGGCTGTGTACGGCTATGCGCACCTGCCACACCTGTTTCGAGCACAGCGGCAGATCGACGAAAGCCGCATGCCTTCGCCGGAAGACAAGCTCGCGCTGCTCGGCCTGGCGGTGGAGCGCCTGTCCGCAGCCGGCTACCAGTACATCGGCATGGACCACTTCGCATTGCCGGAAGAAGATCTGTCGCGTGCCCAGCGCGCTGGCCAGCTGCATCGCAATTTCATGGGCTATACCACCCATGCCGACACCGATCTGATCGGCCTTGGCGTAAGTGCGATCAGCCATGTGGGTGCCACGTACAGCCAGAACCCGCGCGACCTGCCGTCGTGGGAAAACGCAGTGGACCACGGGCAACTGCCGGTCTGGCGCGGCGTTGCGCTCAGTGCCGACGACGAGCTGCGCGCCGAGCTGATCCAGCAGTTGATGTGCCAGGGTGAAGTGGATGGAGCGTCACTGGGGCAGCGCCATGGCATCGACTTCGAGACCTATTTCGCCGAAGACCTGCAGGCCGTGCAGCGTCTGCAGCAGGATGGCCTGGCCGAGTACCGCGATGGCGTGGTGCGTACCAGCGAGCCGGGGCGGCCATTGCTGCGCCTGCTGGCGATGTGCTTCGATCCCTATCTGCGTGTTGCCCAGGAGCAGCCTCGCTACTCCCGGGCGATCTGAGCGCAGGCCTCAGCGCTTGCCAGCATTGCGCCGAGCAGCCATGCCGCCGCTGGTCGTGGTGTGGATGTGGCCGACGTCCGTGCGCGAGGTCGAGAAATTCCTCACAGCTACAGGCAATCATATTGGCCGGAGGTGAGACGCTTGACGAAAGGGTTGGAAGCAGCTTCTGCGACAACAACACCCATTCATTGACAGGCAAAAGCTATCGAACCTTATATGGGAGATGGTACGACGAGAACGTGGGCGTACAATGCCTTTATGGCACGGAGGTCTGAACTATGAAGACCAGCATTCTCACCGCCCTGTCGGCGTTGGTGATACTTCATGTGGTGCCCTTGCACGTGCGAGCGGTGGGCACGGATCTATCCATTCCGAAGCCCTCAGAGCCAGCTTCTCGTGAAGACCAGAAGGCTCTGTGGAAGAAGGTGGAACAACTCTCATTTGCCGCCGTGGCGGGTGCGGAAAGCGTCAAGCGTGCTGTTGCGCTGGAGCAGGACCGTCTGCCTGACGGGGAAGTATCCGGCCTGGCTATAGGTGACCGACTCACCGGAACAAATGTTGCGCTACAACTCGATCCTGCGGGAAAGCTGGAAGAACTCTCATTCGACCTTCGCGGAGGCTGCATCTCGACGCGAACTCTTCTGTCGCAGTATCCCAATCTGCTTGTTCTTCAGGTTCCGCACGACCCGCGGGCCAATTCGCTTGTCGGCACCACTATTGGAGGTGCTTTGGCCACATTCACAATGGCCTCGGGCCCCGGACCATGCGCGCTCAGTGTGACCGTTCAGACCGTTGAGATGGCCAAGGCGCAGCTACTGCTGCGTTGAGGTAAAAGCGCCGCCGGTAGTCGCATGACGGCGGCGCCCAACGCAGGACGCAACTCGGCCTCGCGCTCGGGAACCCACTTCGCAGCTTCCTGCTTTGTGTGTTTGGTAGTGGAGTCGCGAACGCGCGCCACGTAAACCTGCACGCGCCACTTGTTCCCTGATCGTTGGATGCTGCCCATCGCCCCATCGCCGCATCATATGGGGAAACTCTGGGGAGAGTAGCCGGGCAGGTCCGGGCGAACCGGGGTGAGTGCGGATTCTTGTGCGAGTCCAAGCGGCTGATTTTTTGCCGATTTTTGGCGAATCGCTGTAAGCGCGAAGTCTCCCTGGAACGTGCAGTGGTGCCCGGAGCCGGGATCGAACCGGCATGGGGTTGCCCCCGGCGGATTTTAAGTCCGATGCGTCTACCAGTTTCGCCATCCGGGCCTGCAGCGCGCGCCGATTGTAACGGAATCGCCGCCGCTGCCGCCGGCTAACGCTGCTTTTACGCAGCCGGGCGCGGGGCTGGGTACAGTCCGCCAACGTTCCCGGGAATGGCGATATGCGTGCACGTGGCAAGCGATGGATCGGATGCAGTGCCGTGCTGGGGCTGATGCTGGCGACAGGCCCGGCCGCCGCGCAGCAGGCACCAGCGCTCACTGGCCCGGTGGTGGACATGGACACGGTGCAGGTCACCGGTGAACAACCGGGCCCCGGGCTCTGGAAGGTGACCGCTCCGCAGGGGCATGTGCTGTGGATCCTGGGAACGGTCTCGCCATTGCCAAGCGGCGTGCAATGGCGCTCGGATGAAGTCGAACGGACCATCGCCGGTGTCGACCATGTGCTGGGCGATCCGGGTTTCAGCCTCGATGCGAAGATCGGTGTGTTCAAGGGCCTGACGCTGCTGCCGCTGGCCATGAAAACCGCGCGCGATCCGCAGGGGCGCACGCTGGATCAGATCCTGCCGGCGGCAAGTTACGCACGCTGGCTGGGGCTGAAACAGACCTACATGGGCAATGACCGTGGCGTGGAAAAGGATCGTCCGCTGGTGGCCTCCGGTCGCCTGTACCAGGCGTTCCTCAAGCGCAACGGCCTGCGCGACGGCAAGCAGGTGAAGGAAGCGCTCGGGCGCGCCTACAAGGCCCGCGATCTGAAGCCGGAAGATGTGCAGGTGAAGCTGAAGGTCGACGACATCCGTGGCACGTTGAAGGAACTGCAGTCCACCGAAGTCGATGACCGCGCATGCTTCGAACGCACGCTCGACACCGTGGAATTCCAGGCGCCGGTGTTGCGTGAGAGGGCCAATGCCTGGGCACTTGGCGATGTCGCCGCACTGCGTCGGCTGTCGGGCTCTGCGATGGCGCAGACCTGCCGCGAATTGCTGCAGGATTCGGCCTTCGTGCGCAGGCGTGGCTGGAGTGACATGCCGCAGCAGGTGCGTACGCGCTGGCTGCAGGGCGTGGATGCGGCGCTGACCCATCACGCTGGCACGTTTGCGACGGTGCCGGTCAGCCTGCTGCTTGGCGAAGGCTATCTGGACGCGCTGGTGCAGCGCGGCTACCAGGTCGAGGCGCCGCCGGAGTAACCAACGCTTGAAGTCCTCGCGCTTCCTGTCATATTCCTCTGCACTCAGGAGGGGAGTGATGGACATGCCGTTGCATGCGTACGCCTATGTCAGCACGGCCAGGGAGGGACTGGACGTGCCCGAGCTCGATGCGTTGCTGGCCGATGCGACGGCGTTCAACCGCATGGCTGGAGTGACCGGGGTGCTGATGTTCGATGGCAGCCGTTTCCTGCAGTACATCGAAGGCCCACGGGATGGGCTGGCCTCGGTGCACGCGCGCATCGGCAACGCGCGGCGCCACGGCAGCATCACCCAGCTTGCCGCAGGCCCGATCCAGACCCGCTGGTTTCCGCGCTGGACGATGGCCAACCGACAGGTGGATCCGGCGACGCTGGCCAGCATCGTGGCGGCCCCGTGGCATGGTTTCAGCCTGGAGCAGGATCCCCCGGATCACGGCTTCTGCCTGTTGCTGCGAGCCTGGACCGGGGACCACGGCGAGCTCGAACCGGCCGCCGTCAGCCTTGGATCCTGAGTCCGGCGTGGTCTGGCGGCGCTGCCGCGGTTAATCTTGTCGGCATGTTTGCCCGCACCCGGACTCTCGCATGACCCAGTGGACACCGTCGCCAGCTTCCGGACGCCGCGCATGAGTGCGCCGATCGGCGCAGTACAGATGCCGTCTCCGGCCATCATCGGCCTGGGGTACGTCGGGCTGCCGTTGGCGGTGGCCTTCGGCCGGCAGCTGCCCACGCTGGGGTACGACATCGATGCCGCACGCATCGCCGAACTGGCCGGTGGGCAGGACCACACGCTTGAGGTGGAGCCGGACGAACTGGCCAGCGCTTCGCTGCTGCGCTACAGCAGCGATCCGACGCAGCTGGACGCCTGCAACGTCTACATCGTCACCGTGCCCACACCGATCGATGCCTACGAGCAGCCCGATCTGGAGCCCTTGCGCTCGGCGACACGACTGATCGCCAGCCATCTTCGCGCCGGTGACCTGGTGATCTACGAATCCACCGTCTACCCAGGCACCACCGAAGAAGTCTGCGTGCCACTGCTGGAGCAGGGCTCGGGCCTTCGCTTCAACGAGGATTTCTACTGCGGCTACAGCCCCGAGCGGGTCAGCCCTGGCGATCGCCAGCGGCGTCTGGCCGACATCCGCAAGATCACGTCCGGTTCAACGCCACAGGTGGCTGCGGTGGTCGATGGCCTGTACCAGCGGATCATCACCGCCGGCACGTTCCCGGTGCCGTCGATGCGGGTCGCCGAAGCGGCCAAGGTGGTGGAGAACATCCAGCGCGACGTCAACATCGCGCTGGTCAACGAGTTGGCCTTGATCTTCGACCGCCTCGGCATCGACACCCAGGATGTGCTCGACGCCGCAGGCAGCAAATGGAATTTCCTGCCGTTCCGTCCGGGGCTGGTGGGAGGCCACTGCATCGGCGTGGACCCGTACTACCTGCTGCACAAGTCCGAAAGCGTGGGCTACCACCCCGACCTCATCCATACCGCGCGGCAGGTCAACAACCGGGTGGGCGAACATGTGGCCAATCGTGTGTTGGCGATGCTGGCCGAACGCGGTCGCTCACCGGCGCAATCGCGCATCCTGGTGCTGGGCGTGACCTTCAAGGAGGACTGCCCGGACCTGCGCAACAGCCGCGCGCTGGAACTGGCCCAGCGGCTGGCCGACGGCGGCGCGCAGGTGGACGTCAGCGATCCGTGGGTGGGGCCGGCCGCACTGGCGGACGAGGGTGTGAACTGGTTGGCCGAGCCGGTGGCCGGCAGCTACGACGCAGTGGTGCTGGCGGTGGCTCATGAGAGCTTCAAGGCGATGGACGATGCCCATATCCGCAGCCTGCTGGCACCCGATGGACTTGTCTATGACGTGAAGTCTGCCTGGCCGCGCAGCGTGGTCGACGATCGCCTGTAGGTGCTCGCGCGGTAGACTCGGGGGCAGTTGCAACCGAGGAACGCCATGCACCGGTATATCGTCTACCTGCTCGCCATCCTGATGTTTCCTATCTGCCTGTGGCTGGCCACGATCTGGCCGGCCTGGTATTGGGGCGTCGGCCTTACAGCTGCGATGGTGGCGCTGGGGACCTGGGACCTGCTGCAGAAGCGCAGCACCCTGCGCCGCAACTATCCGGTGATGGCGCACTTCCGCTACGGCCTGGAATCGATCGGCCCGGAGATCCGCCAATACTTCGTGCAGAGCGATCTGGAAGATGTGCCGTTCTCGCGGCAGCAGCGCGCGCTGATCTATCAGCGTGCCAAGAACCAGATGGACACGGTGCCCTTCGGCACCCTGCGCAGCACATACGCAGTGGACTACGAATGGATCAACCATTCGCTGGCGCCGACCACCATTGCCAAGCACGATTTCCGCGTGCTGATCGGCGCGAACTGTGCCAAACCCTATTCGGCCAGCGTGTTCAACATCTCGGCGATGAGTTTCGGCTCGTTGTCGGCCAACGCGATCCGCGCGTTGAACGAAGGCGCGCGCCGGGGTGGCTTCTACCACGACACCGGCGAAGGCTCGATTTCACCGTATCACCGCGAGATGGGCGGCGACCTGGTCTGGGAGATCGGCTCGGGCTACTTCGGTTGCCGCGACGAGAAGGGCGGCTTCAGCGAGGAACGCTTCGTTGCCAATGCCAATCACGATCAGGTCAAGATGATCGAGATCAAGCTCTCGCAGGGCGCCAAGCCGGGACACGGTGGCGTGCTGCCGGCGCCGAAGGTGACGGCCGAGATCTCGGTGACGCGTGGCGTGCCGATGGGCGTGGACTGCGTGTCACCTTCGCGCCATTCGGCGTTCTCCACGCCGGTTGAACTGCTGCAGTTCGTCGCCCGCCTGCGCGAGCTGTCCGGTGGCAAGCCGGTGGGATTCAAGCTGGCCATCGGCCACCCGTGGGAATGGTTCGGCATCGCCAAGGCGATGCACGAAACCGGTCTGCTGCCTGACTTCATCGTCGTCGATGGCGCCGAAGGCGGCACCGGTGCGGCACCCGCCGAGTTCGTCGATCACGTGGGTGTGCCGATGCACGAGGCGCTGTTGCTGGTGCACAACACCCTGGTGGGCCTGGACCTGCGCGAGCACATCCGTATCGGCGCGGCCGGCAAGATAACCAGCGCGTTCGATATCGCCCGCACCATTGCGATGGGTGCCGACTGGTGCAATGCCGGGCGCGGTTTCATGTTCGCGCTGGGCTGCATCCAGTCGCTCAGCTGCCATACCGACAAGTGCCCGACCGGCATCGCTACCCAGGATCCGGCGCGCTGGAAGCACCTGGATGCACCGGACAAGGCCACGCGCGTCTACAGCTTCCACGAGCACACGTTGCATGCGTTGAAAGAGCTGCTGTGTGCGGCAGGCTTGAACGATCCGGCCGAGCTTGGCCCGGAACACATCCTGCGCCGGGTGTCGCCGGTCGAGATCCGTTCGCTGGCCTCGCTGTACCGCTACCTGGAGCCGGGCGAGCTGCTGCACAAGGTGCCCGACCACGCGGTGTTCCATTCGTTCTGGGCCGATGCGCGCAGTGATTCGTTCCAGCCGCCGCCGAAGATCCAGGCGCTGCGGGCCAGCAAGTCGCGATGAGTCGCGTAGTGGAGCCGAGCCGGTGCTCGGCTGTACGAAATCCAGATGCACACGGAGATTGCATGCAGTTCAGGACTGGTACCAACGATGATGTAAGCACGCTGTGGGCCCTGCGAACGCGCTGCGTACGCGAGCTGTGCAGCAGCCACTATCCGCCGGAGGTGATCGCGCCGTGGTCGGCATCGCCCCCGCCGGTGCAGTATTCGCGGCTGCTGGGGCAGGGCGGCTGCGTCGTCGCCGAGAATGATCGGGGCGACGTGCTGGGTTTCGGTGTGCTCGATGCCGAGGGCAACGAGATCGACGCGCTGTTCGTCGATCCGGATCGGGGCGGGCAGGGTATCGGCCAGGCACTGATGCAGCGGTTGCTGGCCCTGGCCGACCCGACGCGCGAGGTAGTGTTGTCGGCCTCGCTCAATGCCGTGCCGTTCTACCAGCGGCAGGGCTTCATCGCCGAACGAGAGGAACTGTATCCGCATCCCAGTGGCGTGGCGTTGGCTTCGGTGAAGATGCGCCGGCCAGCGTGATGTGTCCGGCGCTACCGCACGTTGATCAACGCGTGTCCAACCACGCCGTCACACCCTCTGCTGCGCGCAGTCCGCTGGCATAGCACGCCGTCAACAGGTAGCCACCGGTCGGGGCTTCCCAGTCCAGCATTTCTCCCGCGCAGAACACCCCCGGCAAGGCACGCAGCATCAATCCGTCGTCCAGCGCATCCAGGCGCACGCCGCCTGCCGTGCTGATCACCTCGGCCATCGGCCGCGGGCGCAGCAGGCGCAGCGGCAGGCGCTTCAATGTGGTGACTACAGCGGACAGATCGTTGCCGGCATCCTTCCCCAGTGTTTCAAATACCAATGCAGTCTTTACCGCATCCAGCCCCGCTTGGCGACGCAGGTGCTCACCGAAGCTGCGGCCCTTGCGCGGCTGCGAGAGATCGGCCAGCAGGCGCGCCTCGTCGCGGCCCGGAACCAGGTCCAGCCACAGCGTGGCGTGGCCGTCGCGGTTGATGGTGTCGCGCAGGTCGGCCGAAAGGGCGTAGATCAGGCTGCCTTCGATACCGTACTCGCTGGCCACGCACTCGCCCTGCAGCGAGCGGAGCTCACCGTCCAGGCCATGCCAATGTGCGACGACCGGCTTCAACGGCGCACCCGCGTGGCGCTGCGCGAAGAACGGTGTCCACGCAACGTCGAATCCGCAGTTGGCCGATTGCAGCGGCGCGATATCCACGGCGCGGGCCTGCAAGGCCGGAACCCATGCGCCGTCGCTGCCGAGCTGCGGCCAGCTTCCGCCACCCAGCGCCAACACGGTCGCGTCGGCGTGCACGTCCAGCACACCCGTCTCGGTGGCAAAATGCAGTGCGCCGTCTTCGCTCCATCCCAGCCAGCGATGGTTGACGTGCAGGCGCACGCCCTGTTCCTTCAGCCGGCGAACCCAGCCGCGCAGCAGCGGTGCGGCCTTGCGGTCAACCGGGAACACGCGGCCGGAACTGCCGACGTAGGTCTCCACACCGAAGCCTGCGGCCCAGTCGCGCAGCGCCTGTGCGTCGAAGCCGTCCAGCCATTGGCCGACGCTGGCGGCCTGCTCGCGGTAGCGGCTGTCGAACAGCGGACGCGGGTCGGAATGGGTGAGGTTGAGCCCCCCCTTGCCGGCGATCAGGAACTTGCGGCCCGGCGAGCCCTTGGCCTCGTACAGATCAACGTCGAGCCCGGCCGCGCGCAGCCGTTCGGCAGCAAACAATCCCGCCGGGCCGCCGCCGATGACGGCGACGCGGCGCGGCGGGTGCATGTCACTGTTGGACATTGAGCAGCTCGACATCGAACACCAGCGACGAACCTGCCGGGATCGGGCCGACCTGGCGATCGCCATAGCCGAATTCCGGCGGAATCATCAGCGTGCGCTTGCCGCCGACCTTCATGCCGGCCACGCCTTCATCCCAACCACGGATGACCTGGCCCGCGCCCAGCGTGAAGGTGAACGGCTCGCCGCGTTCGACCGAACTGTCGAAGGTCTTGCCGTGCTTGTTGTCGGCGCGCTCGTCGTAGATCCAGCCGGTGTAATGCACGCTGACCTTCTGGCCCGGCACGGCCTCGGCGCCGGTGCCGGGCTGGGTGTCGATGCGCTCGAAAGCGGCGATGGTGCCTCCCGGCGGCGGACCGGACGGTTCCGACGAGCAACCAACGGCGGCGAGGGACAGCAGCAGGGGAAGCAGCAGGCGGCGCATCGGCGTCTCCGTGGGTGATGAGTCAAGGGCGGCAAGGTTAGCGCATCGGCGCCGGGTATCATGGGCACATGGCAAAACTCCTGCTCAATCTGCGCAATGTCGGCAACGACGAATATGCCGATGTCTGCACGCTGCTCGACCAGCACGGCATCGCCTGGTACCGCACCGAACCCAGTCCCTGGGGAATCTCCAATGGCGGCCTGTGGCTGCGCGAGGATGCCGACCAGCCGCGTGCCAAGGCGCTGATGGCCGAGTACCAGACGGCCCGCAGCGTGCGGGTGCGCGCCGAGCGCGAGCAGGCCCTGCGCGATGGCACTGCCGAGACCTTCGGCAGCCTGTTCCGGCGCCGCCCTGGGTTCGTGGTGCTGGTGCTGCTGGGCATGGCGGTGGCGGCGGCATTGGTGCTGTTGCCGTTCATGCTGCTGCGGGGGTAAGGGTGTTCGGCCGGGTTGCACCCGGCACCCGCAGAGGCAACGGCAACAGCAACAGTGGGTTTCCCGTGATTGGGCGGGGTGGTGTGGGAAGGCGGGACACGCCGTAGACCCATCCTTGGGGGCTCGAT
>NZ_WKEE01000030.1:0-59538 GCF_021605635.1 Stenotrophomonas sp. PA-6-5C | reverse complement strand
GCCCCTGACAGTTCCCGAGTACGTCCAGCCCACGGAAAAGAAAAAGAAGATCAAAAGCAAAAGCAGCGTGGCCGGCCCGGCTCAGAGCGAAGCGACCCGCTGTTGCTCTTTGCTCTTCTTTTCTCTTTGCGTGGGTGGACGCCACAGGAACGTGTCCGTGGCCGGGTAGATGGGCTGCGCAGGGGCGTGAGCCGCATGGATGCGGCGACCGAGCTTACAGGGACGTACTTGCAGCGGCCCCTGCGCAGTCCATCTACCCGGCCCCCCGCTGAATCGCTTTGCGGCCACCCACGAGGGGCTGCGCCGTTCGCCGACCTTCGCCGCCGATGCACGCATGAATCTGCGCAAGCGCATTTCTGTAATCGTTCCCACAACGCCGCACAGCAGCATGCCCGCTGACGAAGTTCCATTAAAAGTGCGCGCCAATTCACATTTTGACGCCGCGTTGATCCTGATCAATGGACTTGTCGCAATCGGCCTGCACAATGGCGGCCCGTTCGGCATGGCGCGCCGTCATTGATGCAGCGCGAGGGGCGTCGGATGGGAAAGCAGTACTGATCCAACAGGTACAAGGAGCGCGGAGCACTGCCACTGGGGAGCGGCAGCCGCGCAGGTACCGACCGGGTCCGGCGGCCGGTTGCGTCTGCGGGGATGGGGGCGCAACCGGCAACCTCTGCCTGAATGGGGCAGGTCAATCACGACGCCTTCACATTTCTCGCTGAACGCGAGCAAATCGTTGTGATTCATGGTCTTAGGGGTTTTAATTCATCCATGACCTGCTAACCTGCGGTGATGATTCGACGTTCTCTGGCCTGCATGCTCACCCTCGGCCTGGTCGCCTGTGCGACCCAGCCGACGTCCCCACCGACTTCGCCCCAGGCCAGCAGTACGCCGCGCCACCCGGCGGTCAAGCCTCATGGCCCGGCCGAAGCCGCGCCGGAAGCGGCAGCCGCTACGGCTGCGCCGGTCGATCTCACCCCGGTGCCGTTCGAAACCGCGCGCGCGAAGTTCATTGCCGATACCGCCAAGCGTTACGGCCTGAAGCCCGATGAGATCCGCAACGTGCTCGACCAGGCGCAGGTGCGCCAGCCGATCATCGCCGCCATGTCGCGGCCGGCCGAGCGGGTCAAGCCGTGGAACGAATACCGGCCGATGTTCATCAGCAAGGCGCGCATCGATGGCGGCAAGGCGTTCCTTGCCCAGCATCGCGCTGAACTGGACCGTGTGCAGCAGCGCACCGGTGTGCCGGCTGAAGTGATCGTGGCGATCATCGGCGTGGAAACCAGCTATGGCAAGAATGCCGGCAGCCATCGCGTGCTCGATGCGCTGTATACGCTGGCCTTCTATTACCCGCGCAGTGGCGACCCGGCCAAGCTGGAACGCGAAGTACGCCGCGAGCTGTTCTTCCGCGATGAACTGGCCAAGCTGTTCGAGCTCGGCCGCGAGGAAAAGCTGGACATCACCACGCTCAAGGGCAGCTATGCCGGCGCGATGGGCATGGGCCAGTTCATGCCCTCCAGCTATCTGGATTACGCGGTGGACGGCAACGGCGATGGCCGCCGTGACCTGTTCACCAGCTACGACGACGTGTTCTCCTCCATCGCCAACTACTTTGTGAAGAAGGGCGGTTGGGTGCGCGGTGGGCAGGTCGCCGTGCCGGCCACGCTCGCCGCCGGCCGCGAAGAATTCAATCCGACCGAGTGGATGCCCACCTGGTCGCTGGCCGATCTGGCCCAGCGCGGCTACCAGCCCAGCGCACCGGTGCAGCCGGGCGCCACCGCCACCCCCATCACGCTTGAAGGCAGCACCGGCAAACAGTACTGGCTGGGCTTCCAGAACTATTACGCGATCACCCGTTACAACCTCTCGAAGATGTACGCGATGGCCGTGTTCCAGTTGTCGCAGGCCATTGCCGGACAGGAGCTGCCCCCGGCATGAACATCAGATGGCTGGTCCCTGGATTGATCGTCCTTGCGCTGGCCGCCTGCAGCAGCGCGCCGAAAAAGCCGGCGACCGCCGGCCACGGTGGCAAGCCGTCCGGCACGGTGGTGCAGGGCAAGGGCGGGCGTCCGGCGCATTGTCCGGAGGGCTCGCCGTACGCGGCCGCCACCGAGGACCTGTCCACCCGTGGCAACTACACCGCCGGTGGCCTGTACAAGCCGGGCGTGAAAGACACCACACCCAGTTATGTGCCCAACGTGGCCTGCATTCCCGAGCCGCTGGTCACCAATGAAGACCGCTCGGCGATCGGCAACAAATCACCCTACGTGGTGCTGGGCAAGCAGTACAAGGTGCTCGACGACACCCGCAACTACGTCGAGCGCGGCACCGCTTCGTACTACGGTGCCAAGTTCCACGGCCGCCTGACCTCCAACCGCGAGGTCTACGACATGTACCAGTTCACCGCCGCGCACAAGACCTTGCCGCTGCCCAGCTTCGCCCGCGTGACCAACCTGGACAACGGCGAATCGGTGATCGTGCGCGTCAATGATCGTGGTCCGTTCCACGATGGCCGCGTGGTCGATCTCAGCTATGCCGCCGCTGTGCGCCTGGGCATCACCCAGCGCGGTACCGGCAACGTGGAAGTGCGCGCGGTGCAGCCGGGTGAAACCAACCTGATGGCGCAGAAGCCGTCGCGCCGCGAACGCCGTGCTGCTGAAGCGGCGGCGGCCACCGCTGCCGTCGCCAGCGCACGCCCCGCACCTGCCGCGCGTGCGGTCGCCGACAGTGACATCGATCGCCTGGTCAACCGCCTGCCTGCCGACGGGGCGCCGGCGCGTGGCCAGCCGGCCACCACCCAGGCCGCCGTCAGCACGATGCCGGAGGTGGCGGTCAGCAGCCTGCCACCCAGCGCACCCGCGCCGCGTCCCGCCGCGCCGGTCGTGGCCACCGCCATGCCGCGCAGCCCGGCCCCGGCCCCGGTCAGCAGCCCCAGCCTGTCGCAGAAGGTGGTGGGCGCGGTGATGCTGCAGGTTGCCAGCTTCTCCAACCGCGACAATGCCAACCGGGCGATGGGCCAGCTCAACGCCGCCGGTATCGTCGGTGCCACCATCAGCGACATCGCTGCCGGTGGTCGTACCCTGTGGCGCCTGCGGGTTCCCGCCAGCGACCATGCCAGCGCGGCGGAACTTGCCGGGCGCATCTCGGGTCTGGGCTTTGGCTCGCCACAGATCGTCAAGGACTGATTCCGCCCGGGCCGGTGCTGCCGGCCCTTGCCACCCCGGCCTTACAATGGCCACCTCGTACCATCCTTCATTTTCCGGCCGTCCCCTGGAGCCTGCTGTCCCATGAATTTCCGTTCCGCCGCCACTGCCCTGGCCGCCACCCTGGTGGTGGGCCTGGCCTCCGCCCAGACGACGCTGCCGACCCCGGCCACCCCGACGCCTGCCGCCGCTGCTGCCCCCGCCACCGTGGCCACGCCGCCGGCGCCCGCACCCAGCGTGTCCAAGGCCTGGGTGCTGATGGACTACGCCACCGGCCAGGTGCTGGCAGGCGAGAACATCAACGAACAGCTGGCCCCGGCCAGCATCACCAAGGTGATGACGTCCTACGTGATCGCCGCCGAGGTCAAGAACGGCAAGGTCCGTCCGGACGACCAGGTGATGATGAGCGAACGCGCCTGGCGCGAAGGTGGCGCCGGCACCGATGGCAGCTACAGTGGCTTCCCGGTCAACCAGACTGCACGTCTGGAAGACATGGAAAAGGGCATGGCGATCCAGTCCGGCAATGACGCCGCGATCGCCCTGGCCGAGCACGTGGCCGGCAGCGAAGAAGCCTTCGCTTCGCTGATGAACAGCTACGCCGCCAAGATCGGCATGAAGAACTCGCATTTCGTGAACGCCCACGGCCTGACCGCCCCGGGCCACCACAGCAGCGCCTACGACCTGGCCCTGCTGGGTCGCGCGATGGTGCGTGATTACCCGGAAACCTACGCGTACAACAAGATCAAGGAATTCCAGGTCGGCACCATCAAGCAGCCCAACCGCAACCTGCTGTTGTGGCGCGATGGCAGCGTGGACGGCATCAAGACCGGCCACACCTCCGAAGCCGGCTACTGCCTGATGAGTTCGGCCCAGCGCGGTGACCAGCGTCTGGTCGCCGTGGTGCTGGGCGGCGCGTCGGAAAAGCAGCGCGCCGATGACAGCCTGGCTCTGTTGAACTGGGGCTTCCGCTTCTTCGAAACCCACCGCCTGTACGAGCCGGGCAAGGCCGTGGCCGAGCACAAGGTCTGGAAGGGCACCACCGACAAGGTGCAGCTGGGCGTCGCCCAGCCGATGCTGGTCAGCGTGCCGCGCGGTCGCTACAACGACCTGAAGCCGAGCATCGACGTGCCCAAGACCCTGGAAGCGCCGTTCACCGCTGGCCAGCAGATCGGCACCGTCAAGGTCACCCTGGATGG
Source organism: Stenotrophomonas sp. PA-6-5C (assembly GCF_021605635.1). Taxonomy (NCBI): domain Bacteria; kingdom Pseudomonadati; phylum Pseudomonadota; class Gammaproteobacteria; order Lysobacterales; family Lysobacteraceae; genus Stenotrophomonas; species Stenotrophomonas sp. PA-6-5C. The sequence continues at coordinate 55,139 of NZ_WKEE01000030.1, read as the reverse complement.
CAAGCTGGTGGCCGAAGCGCCGCTGGTGGCGGTGGCCGCGGTCGAGCAGGCCGGCTTCTTCAAGCGCCTGTGGGACAGCTTCTGGATGTGGTGGGAATCGGAATGATCCGCAGCGTGCTGCGGTGAACGGAAAAGGCCGGCGAATGCCGGCCTTTTCTGTTTCGGGAGCCGGCTCCGCATGAATCCCGCCGGCACTACCAGCCCGATCGCTTACAGCGAGCGGCTGACGGTGAAACTGCCGAACACCGGCGACTGGCGCTGGCCATCGAATTCGCGGGTGCTGTGGTAACGCGCCATCGCGAACTTCCAGCGGCCGCGCATCACCGCGATACCATAACCGCCCTGGGCAACCACATGACGCTTGTCCACGCTATGGCTGTTGCGGAAGGTGTTGCCGTCCAGGGTGATGTCGCGGATCACCCACGCCGCGTCGGTGGTGGCGAACAGGTGCCAGGACCAGCCGGACGGCTTGCCGCCCCGGGTCGGCGCGGTGTTCTCGCCTGCCGGGCGCAGCGGGGTGCTGCCGAAATCGTCCGGCAGCTTCCAGCCGAAGCGCACTTCGCCGCCGAGGTTCGCCTTGGTTTCCAGGTTGCCGATCGAACCGCCGTAGTGGCTGATCGCATCCCAGCCCCAGCCGTCGGCATTGATGCTGGCATCGCCCGGCCAGCGGCGCATGCGCTCGTGGGTCAGCATGAACACCGGTTCGTTGTGCAGCTGGTTGTCCCAGCCCTTGAACTTCTCATCGCCCAGCACGCTGTGCACGGCGTCCTGCACCTGCTTGCCCTGTGCCCACGGCCCGACCACGCCCAGCGAGAGCTGGGTGGTCTGCAGGCGATCGCCACTGCGCGCGTTGAAGCCGAAACTGACCAGCAGCACGCCGGCATACGGCCGGTCATCCTCGATCAGGTCGCTGCGGGTCGGGTCGGTGGGGGTGAAGATGCCCTGGGCCAGGCTGAAAATCATGTTCTGCTGTTCGAACTTGCCCGGGTGCAATGCTTCCAGGTGGCTGTTCACCCAGCGCGCCAGGCGCGGCAGGCACGGGTCATCGGTGTAGTCCACCAGGTTGGGCGAGACCAGGGTCAGCTGGGCGCCATTGGTGTAGCCCTGGTCCTGGTGGCGGCCGCCGAACAGGTCGTTGTCGACGCGGAAATTGACCTGCGGCGGATGCTCGCGCATCGCGTCCGGGCCGCATTGTTCGGCTGCCTGGGCGGAAAGGGGGAGGGCGGTGGCCAGCAGGCCGGACAGCCCGAAGGCTGCGAGGTGACGCATGGATGGGATGATCATCGGGAAGGGGGCTTTTGTTTGTCGTTTTATGCAACGACACGTTACTCCCGGCGATGTGATGGAACGAGCGCGCTGGGATCACTTGTCTGTTCCGAAAACAACATTGTCTGATCGACACAATTGGTTACCGCAGACAGCGGGCATCGGGTCGGGGGCAGGGTCCACGGAGCGGGGGCCCTGCCTGAATGGATGTTCAGCTGCAACGCAGCGGCCCGCCTGCGGTGCCGCCGAGCTTTATGAATACTCTTGGGTTTGTTGCCCTGCGGCCCGATAATGGGCGCATGGAAATCAAGTCCGACAATCCCGAACACGGCTTCCAGTTCCCCGGTCAGTTCGAGCTCAGCGCGATGGGCCCGGCCAACCGCGGCCTGGAGCATGAACTCCCCCGCCTGCTGCTGGCTGCTGGCGTCGACGTGGTGAACGAGCGCATCAGCTGGAAGCATTCGTCCAACGGCAAGTACGTCTCGGTGCGCCTGGTCTTCCGGGCCGAGAACCGTGAACAGTACGACGTGGCCCACCAGGCCCTGCGCGACCACCCGGAAGTGAAGTGGACGGTGTAGCCGTCAGCTGCCCTGCCGAAGCGGCGGCCCCCGAGGCGCGTCCGCCGCGCCCGGCGGTGGTCCGTGACCTGGGGCGCCAGCCCTACGAACCGGTCTGGCACGCCATGCAGCGTTTCACCGACCAGCGCGACGACGACACGCTCGACGAGCTGTGGGTGGTCGAGCACGATCCGGTGTTCACCCTGGGCCAGGCCGGCAAGGTCGAACACGTGCTGGCGCCGGGCGAGATCCCGGTTGTCCACGTCGATCGTGGCGGCCAGGTGACCTACCACGGCCCCGGCCAGATCGTGATCTACCCGCTGCTGCGCCTGCCGCGGCTGGGTATCGGCGTGCGCGACTACGTGTGCCGCATCGAGCAGGCCATCATCGACACGCTGGCCGAGTGGAACATCGGTGCCGAACGGCTCGACGGCGCCCCGGGCGTCTATGTCGGCGGCGCCAAGATCGCCGCGCTCGGCATCCGCGTGCGCCGCGGCTGCACCTTCCATGGCCTGGCCTTCAACGTGGCCATGGACCTGGATCCTTTCCACCGCATCAACCCCTGTGGTTACGAGGGGTTGCAGGTGACCACGGTGCTAGACTTGGGCGGTCCGTCCGGGATGGACGCCGTCAAGCCGGTGCTGCTGGACCACCTGGCCCGCCAGTTCGGCCTGCTGCTGCAGCCCGTGCCTGAACTGCCTGATCTCTCTGCGGCCGCCTGACCGCCCCCGGAAACGCCATGACTGAAACCACTGCCCGCACCATTCCCCTGCAGATCGTGCAGGCCGAGCTTCCGTCCACCGCGCCGTTGCAGGCCGGGGTCAAGCAGATGGGTGGGGACAAGATCAACCGCTCGCCGGTGCAGTTCGCCGACGTGCCGGTGCTGCGCAAGCCCTCCTGGATCCGCGTACGCATTCCGTCGGGCAATGCCGTGCAGAACCTGAAAGCCAAGCTGCGCGAGAACCGTCTGGTGACCGTGTGCGAGGAAGCCAGCTGCCCGAACATCCACGAATGCTTCGGCCACGGCACCGCCACCTTCATGATCCTGGGCGAGGTCTGCACCCGCCGCTGCTCGTTCTGCGACGTGGCACACGGCCGGCCGAAGCCGCCCGATGCCAACGAGCCGGCCAGCCTCGGCCAGACCGTGGCCGACATGGGCTTGAAGTACGTGGTGGTGACCAGCGTCGACCGTGATGACCTGCGCGACGGCGGTGCCCAGCACTTCGTCGACTGCATCACCGCCATCCGCGAGAAGTCGCCGGGCACCCGCATCGAAGTGCTGACCCCGGACTTCCGCGGCAAGGGTCGCATGGAGCGCGCGCTGGAGATCCTGGCGCAGAACCCGCCGGACGTGTTCAACCACAACATCGAAACCGTGCCGGACCTGTACCGCAACGTGCGCCCGGGTGCCGATTACCAGTGGTCGTTGAACCTGCTGAAGAACTTCAAGGCGCAGCACCCTGACGTGCCGACCAAGTCGGGCATCATGCTGGGCCTGGGCGAAGACTTCGAACAGATCAAGGCCACCATGCGCGACCTGCGTGCGCACAACGTGGACATGATCACCATCGGCCAGTACCTGCAGCCGACCGCGCATCACCACCCGGTGCTGAAGTACTGGACCCCGGAAGACTACAAGGCGCTGGAAGTCTACGGTTACGAGCTGGGCTTCAGCCACGTGGCCTCCGGCCCGATGGTGCGCTCGTCGTACCACGCCGACGTGCAGGCCAAGGGCGCCGGCGTTTCCTGACACCCGCTGATGGGTGGGAGCTGCTTCTCCTGTGGGTGCGGACCGTTGGTCCGCACACCTCTGCCTGCCGTAGAGCCGAGCCCATGCTCGGCTGCTTGCTGCCGGCCAGCCGAGCATGGGCTCGGCTCTACATGCATTCACAATTTGCTACACCGGCCCCGCTAGGCTGGTTTTCCACCGAACGTGGGCGGGTGACAAACCCGGCAACTTTCGGCACTGTCGCGGTGTCTGAACACCCTGCAGTCTCCCCCTTGGCAAGGCGCCTTCGAGCACGTCAATGAAATTCAAAGCCCCCGCATTCCTGATGGCCCTGGCGCTGGTCGCGCCGCTGGCGCTCGCGGCCAAGGCCGACTCACCGGCGTTGCCGGCTGCCGCCACCGCCGATCAGGTGACCACCTCCAAGCTGGTCTACGGCCTGTTGTCCGACAGCCGCTACGCCTACCGCCCGCGTGCGCTCGATGAAGCCACCTCCAAGGATGTGTTCAAGCGCTACCTGGAGACGCTGGACGGCGGCAAGCAGTACTTCACCCAGGCCGACATCACCCGCTTCGCACCGTTCCAGGCCGGCATTGCCAATGCCATCCGCGGCGGCGAACTGGAGCCGGCCTTCCAGGTGTTCGCGATCTACAAGCAGCGCGTCGGCGAGCGTGTGGCCTATGCGCGCAAGCTGCTCAAGCAGGAACCGGATTTCACCACCGACGAGCGCTTCGAGTACGACCGCAAGGAGGTGCCGTGGGCCGCTTCCAATGCCGAACTCGACGAGCTGTGGCGCAAGTCGGTGAAGAACGACTGGCTGCGCCTGAAGCTGGCCGGCAAGAAGTCCGATGACATCCGCAAGACGCTGGACAAGCGTTACGCCACCCTGGAAAAGTCGGTCAACGAGCTGAAGGGCGAAGACACCTTCCAGTTCTTCATGAACGCCTATACCAGCGCGGTTGATCCGCACACCGATTACTTCACCCCGCGTACCGCCGAGAACTTCAACCAGGCGATGTCGCTGTCGCTGGAAGGCATCGGTGCGCAGCTGCAGCGCCAGGACGATGTGGTGGTGATCCGCGAGATCATCGCCGGTGGTCCGGCTGCCGTGGACGGCACGCTGAAGCCGGGCGACCGCATCGTCGGTGTCGGCCAGGGCAAGTCCGGGCTGGTGGAAGATGTGATCGGCTGGCGCATCGATGATGTGGTGGCCAAGATCCGTGGCGCCAAGGACACCGACGTCAAGCTGGAATTCATTCCGGCCGAAGCGGGCGTCGACGGCAAGCACCACACCCTGGTGCTGACCCGGCAGAAGGTGCGCCTGGCCGAACAGGCCGCCAAGGGCGAGACCATGACCATTCCGGCCGCCAATGGCGAGCCGGCACGCAAGGTTGGCGTGATCAAGCTGCCGACCTTCTACCAGGACTTCGAAGGCCGTCGTCGCAACGCCGCCGACTACGCGTCGGCCACCCGCGACGTGGCCAAGCTGCTGGCCGGTTTCAAGACCGACAAGCTGGACGGCGTGGTGCTGGACCTGCGCAACAACGGGGGTGGCTCGCTTGATGAAGCCATCGAGCTGACCGGTCTGTTCATCGAGCAGGGTCCAGTGGTGCAGGTGCGCGAATCCGGTGGACGTGTCACCGTCAACAGCGACCGCAACCAGGGCGTGGCATGGGACGGCCCGCTGGCCGTGCTGATCAACCGTGGTTCGGCGTCGGCATCGGAAATCTTCGCCGGTGCCATCCAGGACTACGGTCGCGGCCTGGTCATCGGTGAAACCAGCTTCGGCAAGGGCACCGTGCAGAACATCGTCGACCTGGACCGTTGGCCGAGCGGCGAAACCCAGCGCTTTGGCCAGGTGAAACTGACCATCGCCCAGTTCTTCCGCATCAGTGGCAGCAGCACCCAGCACAAGGGTGTGGTGCCGGACCTGGCGTTCCCGGCCAGCGTCGATGCCACCGAATTCGGCGAAAGCACCTACGACAACGCACTGCCGTGGACCCGCATCGCCGCGGTGCCGCACACCCAGTACGGCAACTTCGCGCCGCTGCTGCCGAAGCTGGAAACGCGCCACGACTCGCGCATCGCCACCGACAAGGAATTCCAGTGGTGGAACGAGGACGTCGAGCAGTTCCGTACCGAAGCGGCGAAGAAGTACGTCTCGCTGAATGAAGCGACCCGCCGTGCCGAGCGCGAGCGCCAGGACACCCAGCGCAAGCAGCGCCAGATCGTGCGCAAGGAACTGGGCCTGGCCCTGGACCCGCTGGCCGATGACAGCAGCGATGACGGCCTGACCGGCAACGAGCGCGACATCGTCAAGGATGCCGCCCGCGAGAAGGCCGCCGAGAAGCGCCCGGATCCGCTGCTGCGTGAATCGGCCTCGATCCTGGCCGACGCGGTGAACCTGCTCGAGGCCGACCGTCCGCTGTCGGCACAGGTGCTGCCGCAGTCCACCGCCGCAGGCCGCTGGGCCGACTGATTGACTGAGGAGGGGATGGAGGGCTTTAAGTCGTTGGTGCCACAAACGACTTAAGCCCCTCCGTCCCCTTTTTGCATGAACCGGGAGCAACGGTGGGGGCCGGGCCAAGCAGTATCGACCCGGCGCACACGGGCAGGGGGCTACCCTCGGGGCTATCGTCTTTGCAGGAGTACCCATGCGGGCCTCCCTCCTCTCCGCTTCCCTGTTGGCCGCTACCAGTGCCCTGGCATTGACCGCGTGCGGTGGCCGCGCCGCCGACAGCAGTCTGTTGCGGGAGTCCTTCGACTCCGGCGACACCTTCTCGCGCACCGTCGATGGGCGTCCGGCCGACGCCTGCGAGGCGGCACGGCGCACGCTGCTCAGCCAGGGCTATGCCATCGCACGGTCGGACGACGCGCAGGTGGAAGGCAGCAAGAATTTCCAGCCGCGCGAGGATGACCACGAACAACTGGTGCTGCGTATCTCGTGCGCGCCGCGCGGCAGCCAGGCGTTGGTGTTCGTCAGCGCCGTGCAGGACCGCTATGCACTGAAGAAGAGCCCGACCTCGGCCAGTGTCGGCGTGGGCGCGCTGGGCTCGGTGTCATTGCCGTTCGGCAGCAATGACGATTCGCTGGTGAAAGTGGCCAGCAGCACGATCACCGATGCCGAGTTCTACCGGCGCTTCTTCCAGCGCCTGCAGCAGTACCTGCCGGCGACAGCGAAAGCGGAGCCGCAACCACAACCACAACCACAACCACAACCACCACCGGCCGCGTCGTCGCCGCCTCCTGCCGAGCCTGCACCCGAACCCGCGCCGGCAACAACGGACCAGGGCTGAACGTGCGCGGCAGGGTGATGGCATGGGCCCTGCTGTTGGGCTGGCCCTTGAGCGCGCTGGCCGCTACGGCCGAGTGCACCCAGGGCCTGCTGCAGCGGCTGGGGTGGCGCTTCGACACCACCGCGGTCACCGCACCGCAGGTACACGGTGGGCCGGTCTGTACGCGAGCCTCGCTGGCCGAGGCGCAGGCAGCCGGTGATCTGCGTGTGCGTTGGCCGGGAACGCTGGCCGAGGCCGACCGGCAGGCCCTGTTGCAGCAGTTGTTGGATGACCCGGCCACGGTCTGTGCCTACGCCTTTGAACTGGGCGGTGCCGTGCAACGCGCTACGCAGGCACTGCAGGACAATGAATCCTTCCGCTTCACCGGTGTGCAGCTGGGCTGGATCGGCTTTGGCGCACGCGGCGCCCCGGCACAGGGTTGGCAGCGGGTGCGCAGCTTCGGCCGCGGCTATGTACCGGCCGCCAGCAACAGCCGCGCACTGGATGCGTTCTACACCGGCCGGGTGCGTGCCGAGTGCGGTGTCGGCCGTCAGGTCGCGCAGCTGGCTACGCAGCGCGAGCTGTATGGCGATGCGGCCTTCGATGCGGAGTTCGCGCCGGGGGAGCTGTCCATCGGCACTTTCCTAGGTCTGCACGACACCGACAGCATCCTGCTGGGCGCACAGGCTGGCCAGTTCCTGGCCGACGGCAAGGCCGTGCGCACCTCGGCGATGGGGCGGCAGGCATTCGTCGGGCTGCCTGGCTTCATCGAACATGTATTCGACAAAGGCACGCTGGACGATCTCAGCAACCAGGCGGAGAACTTCGTCGTGGTGGCGGTGGGCGAGGGTGCCGCGCGGGCCTTGGCAGAACACGGCGGCCTGGCCTGGTACGACCAGCGCAATCGTGCCCTGTGGCAGTTGGCACAGGGCATTCCGCGTGTCGGCCAACGCTATTTCGAGCGGCTGCTGTACGAGCGCGATCCGGTGCTGCGTGCGCAGTTGGCCCCGCGCTATCGTGACGCCGTGCAGCAGATGGACCAGTTGCTGGACGATGCGTTCTACCAGCAGTTCGTGATCTACGCGCACCCACGCGGTATACGTCCTGTCGGTTATCACGTCATCCGCCTGCTCGACCGCAATCCGCGCACGCCGTTTTCCATCGACCTGGCGTTGCACAATCTGCATACCACGCTCTACCGGCGTTGGCGCGAGGCGCAGTTGCGCCACTGCGCAGCCACCGGCAGGCCAGGCAGCCTGACCCTAGACCCCAACTGAAGGTGAAACAATGGATATTGCAATGATCGGCCTCGGCCGCATGGGCGCCAACATGGCCCAGCGCCTGCACCGCGGTGGCCACCGCGTGGTCGGCTACGACCCGGGCGAGGGCGCCCGCCAGCGCGCCGCCGAGGCCGGCCTGGAGGTGGTGGATTCGCTGGCCGCCGCAGTGGCCGCGCTGCCGGTGCCGCGCGTGGTGTGGCTGATGGTGCCGGCCGGCGAGACCGTGGACCAGACGCTGGGCCAGTTGACCCCGCACCTGGCCGAAGGAGACGTCGTCATCGACGGTGGCAACTCCAACTACCAGGACTCGATCCGTCGCGCCAAGGCGCTGGCCGAAGATGACCTGGGCTACGTGGACTGTGGCACCAGTGGCGGCGTGTGGGGCCTGCAGGAAGGCTACAGCCTGATGGTGGGTGGCGATGCAGCAGTGGTCGAACAGATCGCACCGCTGCTGCGCACGCTGGCACCGGCCGAGGACCGCGGCTGGGCGCGGGTCGGCCCGTCCGGCGCAGGCCACTTCACCAAGATGGTCCACAACGGCATCGAGTACGGAATGATGCAGGCCTACGCCGAAGGCTTCGCGTTGATGGAGCGCAAGCAGGAGATGGAACTGGACCTGGCGCAGGTGGCCGAGGTATGGCGCCACGGCAGCGTGGTGCGTTCGTGGTTGCTGGACCTGAGCACCGAAGCACTCAAGCGCAACCCGTCGCTGGATGGCATCGCACCGTACGTGGAGGATTCCGGCGAAGGCCGCTGGACCGTCGCCGAAGCGATTGCGCTGGACGTGCCGGCACCGGTGATCACCCTGTCGCTGCTCGAACGCCTGCGTTCGCGTGAATCGAACTCGTTCACCGACCGCCTGCTGTCGGCGATGCGCAACGAATTCGGCGGCCACGCCATCAAGAAGTCGTAAGCACCGGTTTGACGTAGATCCACGCATGGCGTGGATCTACTGTGTCGACCAAGGTCGACACCCACCAACAGCCGCGTGAACCTGTCGAAGGCGGGGTGGGTCCGGTTGCGGGGGCGTGAGCCGCATGGATGCGGCGACCGAGCTTACATGGACGTACTTGCAGCGTCCCCCGCAACCGGACCTACCCCGCCATCCCACGGAATGCCCGCTTTTGACGTTGCCGTTGCCGTTGCCGTTGCCTCGGCAGGTGCAGGGCGCAGCCCTGCCGATCACCCCACCTGCACCCGCCGCCCTTCGCGCGCACTGTCCACCCCCGCCTGCAGCAACCGCATCACCTGCAGCGCCTGCTGCGCGCTGACCGTCGGCTCACCCTCGCCCTGCATCGCCGCTGCGAAGTCGGCATACAGGCGCCGATAGTCGCCGGGCAGGTTGTCCACGGTGCTGCGCTGCACGTTGTCCTCCGCATCGCAGTGCAGCAGTTCGCCGTGGCGCGGATCGATGCCCCATCCCGGCGCGCCTGGCGCGACGCCGCGACGCAGCTGCGCTTCCTGCACGTCCAGGCCGTGCTTGATCCAGCTGGCTCGCGTGCCATGCACGGCGAAACGGGGTGCAGGCGCAGCGACCAGTGAGCCGGCATGCACGATCGCGCGATGGCGCGGGTAATGCAGTACCGCGTGGAAATAGTCGACGCCGCTGCCGCCTTCGCGCTGCACGGCAAGGTCCGCGTCGATCGCCTGCGGACAGCCGAACAGCACCAGCATCTGGTCCAGCAGGTGCGGCCCCAGGTCGTACCACAGGCCGCTGCCCGGCCCATCCTGCTCGCGCCAGCGCTCGCGCACCTGCGGGCGGTAGCGGTCGAAATGGGCGTGGCACTCGGCGATGTCACCGAGCGTGCCGTTGGCAAGCAGTGCCTGCAGGGTCAGGAAGTCCGCATCGAAGCGCCGGTTCTGGAACACGGTGGCGATGCGTCCGGCGCTGCGCGCTGCAGCCAGTACCTGCTCGGCTTCGTCCACGTTCACCGCGAACGGTTTGTCCACCAGCACATGCTTGCCGGCGGCCAGCGCGGCGATGGCCAACGGCGCGTGCTGTTCGTTCGGGGTGGCGATGACCACCGCATCCACCGCGGGGTCATCGAAGACCTCCTGCGCCGTAGCGCGTATGTGTACGTCACTGAAGGTGCGCAGCAACGTATCGCGCTGCGAACTGACGACGCTGTGCAGGGCCAACCCCGGCGTGTGCTGGATCAGCGGGGCGTGGAAGACGCGGCCGGCCAGGCCGTAGCCGATCAGGGCCAGTTGCAGCTCGGGGCGCATGGGAAGACTCCGCGCGGATCGGAAAGTGCAGGACAGGAACCTCAGGGTAAACGAGATGACTGCGCGCCCGGAAGCTGAACCATTCCCGCTGCAGTTGCGCCCATTCACGTGAGCATGACCGTAGCGCCACGCCTGCACTACAAGCAGTTGGCGACACTGGGCGCACCAACCAGTAGGAGAACCACACGATGAGCACCACGACCCGTACGCTGTTGGCTTCCGCCCTCACCCTGGGCCTGGCGCTGTCCTCCTCGGCCGCATTCGCCCAGGACGCCGCAGCGAAGAGCCCGCCGAAAACTGATCATTCGGCGATGACCCATGCCGACCGCCATGATTCCAACGAGCCGGTCACCGACAGCTGGATCACCACCAAGGTCAAGGCCGATCTGCTCGCCAGCAGCAATGTGCCGGGTACCGAAGTGAAGGTGGAAACGGTCAATGGCGTGGTCAGCCTGAGCGGCACCGTCGCCACCAAGGCCGAGCATGACAAGGCCATCGCCACCGCCAAGGGCATCAAGGGCGTGACCCGCGTTGATGCCGCCGCGCTGAAGGTCAGTGCCGCCAAGCGTTGATCGACACCGCAGGTTGCCAGCAGGGGCGCTCCCAGGGGGGCGCCCCTCTTTTGTGCTGTGGGGCCTGCTCCACGCGTGCTGGTGGGCGGCCCGCCTGATGGAACGATTACCCCAGAGATGTGACCGGCTGCGCTATATTGCCGGTTCCGCTGCGGCCGATCCTGTCCGGATCGCACTCCCACAGCTGGGCTGACGAGGAACTATGGCGCTGGTTTTCAGTGATGACATCTGGGATCGCTGGCGACTGCCTGCTCTGGCATTGGCAGCGGCAGCCATCATCGTGGTCCCGTGGTTGACCCTGCGCAAACTGCAGCAGGACAACGAGCTGGCCATGGGCTGGGTGACCCATACCCAGCAGGTGACCGTGGCCCTGCAGCAGCTGCAGACCGATGTGCGCGACATCGAATCGGCTGCATTGACGCTGTCCAAGGGCGTGGATGCGCCGGGCCTGCGCGAGCGCATGGCCAAGGCCAACGACATCCCCGAGCGGCTGGCCGAACTGGGCCGGATGACCCGCGACAATCCCGACCAGCTGATCCGCATCGGCCGCATCCAGTCGATGCTGGAAGGTCGTATGGGGGTTGCGCGTGAGCTGGCCAGGTCCGAGCCGAACAGCGACCAGCGCGAGCTGGTGCAGGACCTGAGCACGCGCTACCCGATCCGCGGCCTGGTGGAAGAGCTGCAGGCCAGCGAGGAAGCGCTGCTGGCCCAGCGCGCCGCCCAGGCGGAGCGACAGAAGCGGCAGACCAACTTTGTATCGTGGAGCTCGCTGCTGGTGCAGCTGGCGCTGCTCGGCCTGGTGCTGTGGCTGCTGCAACGACAGATCGGCCGCCGCCTGCAGGCTGAACGGCAGTCGCAGCGTGCGGCTGCGCGCGCGGCGTCGGTGCTGCAGACCGTGCGCGAACCGATCGTGCTGTTGGATCGCGAGCTGCGTGTGCAGCTGCACAATCCCGCGTTCTCCGAGTTGTACGGGCTGCAGGATGAGCGCGCCGATGGCCTGCTGCTGGAGAACGTAGGCGAGGGCGCATGGCGTGATCCGGTGGTTCGCCAGCGTCTGGCCGACGTATTGCTGCGCGGCCGCGAACTGTGGGATTTCGAACACGAACAACGCGGCGCCGACGGCATGTCCCGTTACATGCTGCTCAACGCGCGGCGCATGCCGCTGCCTGACACCGACGATGAAGTGGTGCTGCTGACCGTCAGCGACGTGACCGTGCAGCGCGCGGTACAGACACGCGTCGAAGAGTTGAACCGGCAGCTGGAAGGCAAGGTCGCCCAGGTTTCGGAGGTCAACCGCGAGCTGGAAGCATTCAGCTACTCGGTGTCGCACGACCTGCGCGCGCCGCTGCGCCATGTCGCCGGTTTCTCGGACAAGCTGTCGCGGCACCTGGGCGAGGCCGCCGACGAGAAGAGTCAGCACTATCTGGGGGTGATCTCCGGTTCAGCGCGGCGCATGGCCACGTTGATCGATGACCTGCTGGTCTATTCGCGCCTGGGCCGCGCAGCGATGCGCCAACAGACCGTGGACATGCAGTCGCTGGTGGCCGATACGCGCGCGATGCTCGACGCGAACGTGCAGAGCGAGGCCGAGAGCAGCGGTCACGCCCATCAGGTGGAGTGGAGCATCGCGCCGCTGCCGATAGTGGTGGGCGACGAAAACATGCTGCGCCAGGTTTGGCTGAACCTGCTGGGCAACGCGGTGAAGTATTCGGCCAACCGCGAGCCGGCGAAGGTCCGCGTGGACTACCAGCAGCAGCCCGATGGCGGTCATCAGTTCACGGTCAGCGACAATGGTGCAGGCTTTGACATGGCCTACGCTGGCAAGCTGTTCGGCGTATTCCAGCGCCTGCACAAGGCCAGCGACTACCCCGGCACCGGTATCGGCCTGGCCAGCGTACGCCGGGTGCTGACCCGCCATGGCGGCCGCATCTGGGCCGAAGCCGCACCGGATGCCGGCGCCACCTTCCACTTCTATCTTCCCCCCGTGCTCGACGCGGACAAACAGGGCCCCATCGCATGACGACGCTGCGCACCATCCTCCTTGCCGAAGACAGCCCGGCCGACGCCGAAATGGCGATCGATGCGCTGCAGGAAGCACGCCTGGCCAATCCCATCGTGCACGTCGAAGACGGCGTGGAAGTGATGGACTACCTGCTGCGCCGTGGCGCCTTCGCCAGCCGCGAGGAAGGCCTGCCGGCGGTGCTGCTGCTGGACATCAAGATGCCGCGCATGGATGGCCTGGAAGTACTGCGGCAGATCCGCGAACACGATGAGCTGAAGCGGTTGCCGGTGGTGATCCTGTCTTCCTCACGCGAGGAAAGCGACCTGGCCCGCAGCTGGGACATGGGCGTGAACGCATATGTGGTCAAGCCGGTGGACGTGGACCAGTTCTTCGGCGCAGTGCAGACCCTGGGCAAGTTCTGGGCACTGATCAACCAGGCTCCGGAGATCGAGTAGGCCCATGCCCCTGACCGGTCCCGCGCTCGGCGCATTGCGCATCCTGCTGGTGGAAGATTCCCCCGAGGATGCCGAGCTGATGTCTGAACAGATGCTCGATGCAGGCCTTGAGGCCACGTTCGAGCGCGTCGAGAGTGCGGACGACCTGCGCCATGCGCTGGCGCGCTTCCAGCCGGACATCGTGCTGTCCGACCTGAGCATGCCTGGCTTCTCCGGCGACGACGCGCTGCGCATCGTGCGCGACGCGTTGCCGGAGGTGCCCTTCATCTTCGTCTCCGGCACCATGGGTGAGGAGAATGCGGTGGCGGCCCTGCAGAAGGGCGCCAACGATTACATCATCAAGCACCAGCCGGCACGCCTGCCGTCCGCAGTGGCGCGCGCGGTGCGTGAGGCACGCAGCGCCATCGAGCGCTCGCGGGTGGAAACCGAGCTGATGCGCGCGCAACGGCTGGAAAGCCTGTCATTGCTGGCCGCAGGCCTCAGCCACGATCTGCGTAACATCCTGCAGCCGCTGCTGATCATGCCGGACCTGCTGAAGGCGCGTACCCAGGATCCGCAACTGCATCACCTGGCCGACGTGATCGCCGAGTGCGGTCGCCGTGGCCATGAGATGGCCGAATCGATGCTGTCGTTCGTGCGTGGGTCGCGCAAGGCCAGCGAGCGCATCCACATCGATGACCTGTTCCAGGCCGTGGCGCTGCTGTTGCGCAGCAACGTGCCCGATGGGGTCCGCCTGGACCTTGTGGTCGAGGATGAGGGGCTGGTGGTCGATGCCAACTACACCGAGCTGCAGCAGGTGTTGTTGAACCTGGCGCTCAACGCGATCCAGGCGATGCCCAATGGTGGCAACCTGAGCCTGACCGCCAGCCACGGTGGCCAGCGCGATGGTGAGGACTGGCTGCGCATCGCGGTGGTCGATGAAGGCACCGGCATGGATGCGGACACGCTGTCGCATCTGTTCAATCCGTTCTTCACCACCAAGGCCGATGGCACCGGGCTGGGCCTGATTTCCTGCAAGCGCATCGTGGAAGGCGCCGGTGGCAGCATCCACGTCAACAGCCAGCTGGGGCAGGGCACCTGCTTCGAGCTGCGCTTGCCGATGCATGCCAGCGCCGAGGGCGGTGAACCGATCGAACAACTGGTGGCGCTGGGCAGTGGCCAGTCGATCCTGGTGGTCGATGGTGAAGCCACGCGCCTGTCGCTGCTGGGCAATGCGTTGTCCAGCCAAGGCTACCAGCTGCAGCTGGCCTCCGATGGCCCGGCGGCGCTGCGCTGGATGCAGCAGGAGGCGATGCCGGCGCTGGTGATCGCCGATGCCGGCTCCAAGCTGTTGTCGGCCAGCCAGCTGCTGGGCGAGATGGCCACGCTCGGCTACCGCGGCCCGGCGCTTGTGCTGGAAGAGGCTGCCGGGGAAATGCCGGCAGATGTGTTCCCCGCCGGCATCGAGGTGCACCTGCTGCGCAAGCCGCTGCAGATGCAGCAGGTGTTCCGCGCGGTGGCCGACGCGCTGGGCTGACGTCGAGGGAACGCCGTAGAGCCGAGCCCATGCTCGGCTGCTGTCTGCATCGGCTGCGTCAGCCGAGCATGGGCTCGGCTCTACAGTGTGCAGCGGCGGCGTTTCAGCCCGGGCGATCCGTCGTTTCCCACGGAAACCGTGGCAGGCTTTCCACCGCCTGTTCCAGCCGCCGCGACCAGTTCTGATGGATGTCGGCGTACAGCGCTGAATCGGCGCCCAGCCGCAGCTGCTGGCTGATCCGCAGTTCGCCGGCGCGCAGTAGCGCCAGGTCCACTGGCAGGCCCACCGACAGATTGGACCGGATGGTCGAATCGAGCGAAACGATTGCCGTGCGTGCGGCGTCTTCCAGATGCGTGGATGGGGTCAGGATGCGGTCCAGGATCGGCTTGCCGTACTTGGATTCACCGATCTGCAGATAGGGCGTTTCCGGCGAGGCAGCGATGGCGTTGCCCAGCGGGTAGACCATGTACAGGCCAGGCTGTTCGCCGGCAATCTGCCCGCCGAAGATCAGCGTCGCCTGGGTGTTCACCCCGTCATGGCCGTGTTCGGTGTGCTGGTTCTGCACCTGGCTGTCCACCAGCAGGGAGCCGACGTAGGCCGCAGCCTCGAACAGGTGGGCCATGTCGCGCAGGTTCGGCGTGCGCCGCTCGTCTGCATCGCGCTTCAGCCGCGACACCAGCAACTGCGTCGTGGCCAGGTTGCCGGCGGCCATCACCACGTAGGCGGCCTGGCCGGGGTATTCGAACACGTGCAGTTTGCGGTGCACGCGGACATCGTCCAGCGCGGCATTGGTACGGGTGTCGGCGGCGAAGACCAGGCCCTCGTCCACCTCGATTCCAACGCAATAGGTCATGTCGGTGCCCTATCATATGCGTCCCGGATTGTAGGCAGGCCGTTGTGACGATGGCATGCCCGCGCTCCACCTGATTGCCGTCACCGGAACCGCATGACCACCGTGCTCCTGAGCCTGGGCAGCAACGTCCACCCCCGCCGCTACCTCCACGCTGCGGTGGCGGCCCTGCGCGAGCGCTTTGGTGCGCTGCAGGTGTCTGCCGCCTACCGCACCGCCGCCGTCGGTTTCGACGGTCCGGCCTTCCTCAACAACGGCGTTGCCATCGAGACCGAGCTGCCGCTGCGGGAGCTGGATGACTGGCTGCATGCGCTGGAAGATGCACACGGTCGTGACCGCAGCGGTCCGCGTTTCTCCGACCGGACCCTGGACGTCGATGTGGTGTTCTATGGCGACCTGGTGGTGGAAGGCCCCGGCCATCTGCGCATTCCGCGCCCGGAACTGAAGCATGCGTTCGTGCTGAAGCCGCTGGCTGATATCGCCCCGGGTTTCATCGATCCGGTCAGCGGCCTGGATCTGGCCACGCTGTGGCGCGCGCACAAGCAGTACGGCGAAGCGTTCGAGACGGTCGAGCTGGACCCCGACGCGGTGGATTGACCCGACGCAGCCACCCCACGGGTGGCTGAACGATCAACTCACCGTACGCCCACCATCCACACGCAGGGTATGGCCGGTGACGAAGCTGGCCTCGGCCGCCAGCCAGTACACCGCTTCGGCGATTTCCTCGACCGTGCCGATCCGCGCCAGCGGCGTGCGCGCCAGCAGCGCCTCGCGGGCGAAATCGTCCTTGCCTTGTTCCGGCCACAGGATCGCACCGGGCGCCACCGCATTCACCCGCACCTTCGGCGCCAGTTCCAGCGCCAGCGAGCGGGTCGCCATCTCCAGCGCGGCCTTGGCCATGGTGTAGGCGATGTGGTCGCGCATCGGGTCGGTGCCGTGCAGGTCGGTCAGGTTGACGATGCAGCCGTGCTGGCGGCGCAGGTACGGCGCGGCGGCCTGGGCCAGCAGCAGCGGTGCGCGCGCGTTGACCGCATACAGCTCGTCCATCGCCTCGGCGGTGACCTGGCCGAGCGGGGTGGGGAAGAAGTTGGAGGCGTTGTTGACCAGCGCATCGAGGCGGCCGAAGTGGGTCACCGCCTGCTCGACCAGATCGGCCAGGGCGTCGGCGTCGCGCAGGTCGGCCTGCAACGCCAGCACGCTGCCGGGGCGCTCGTTGTCCAGGTTGAAGGCGGCCTGCTGCAGCTCGGCGCTGGAGGTATTGGCGTGCAGCACCACCGACCAGCCACAGGCGTGGAACTGGCGGGCGATGGCCGCGCCGATCCGGCGTGCGCTGCCGGTGATCAGGGCCACGGGGGCGGTGTCACTCATCGAGGGTCCTCCAAGGCTCGGCTATCCTGTGCACCATTGTCACCGCATTCGAAGACGCCATGCAGCCTACCTTCCCCCTGCCCGAAGCCGATGCCCTGGCCCACAGCGACCAGCTGGCCGCCGCCCTGCGTGCCGAGATCCTCGCACTGGGCGGGGCGATGCTGTTCTCCCGCTTCATGGAGCTGTGCCTGTACACGCCGGGCTGGGGCTACTACAGCGCCGGTGCCAGCAAATTCGGCGGCAGCGGCGATTTCACCACCGCCCCCGAGCTGGGCGGCCTGTTCGCCGGCAGCGTGGCCAATGCGCTGGCGCCGGTGTTCGGCCAGCTCGATGCGCAGGCACGGATGCTGGAACTGGGCGGCGGCACGGGCGCCTTCGCCGAGGCGGTGCTGCTGCGCCTGGCCGAGCTGGACGCACTGCCTGCCCGTTACGCGATTCTCGAACCCAGCGCGGACCTGCGCCAGCGCCAGCAGGAGCGCCTGCAGCAGAACCTGCCGCCTGAGCTGGCCAGCCGGGTGGAGTGGCTTGATCGCCCGTTCGAGGACGAGTGGGACGGCGTGGTGTTCGCCAACGAGGTGATCGATGCGCTGCCGACACCGCGCTTCCTCATCAAGGACGGCGAGGTGTACGAGGAAACCGTCGAACTGGACGGGCAGGGCAACTTCATCCGTGGCGCGCAGCCGGCCGACCTGCTGCTCAACGGCGCGGTGCGCCATCTCGAACGCTACCTGGAAAAGCCCTTTGCCGACGGCTACCGTTCCGAGGTGCTGCCGCAGCTGCCGTATTGGTTGCAGGCAGTGGCCGGAGGCCTGCGCCGTGGTGCGATGCTGTTCGTGGATTACGGCTACAACCGGGGCGAGTTCTACCAGGAAGAGCGCGATGACGGCACCGTGCGCGCGTTCTACCGCCACCACGTGCACAACGAGATCCATCGTTGGCCGGGACTGCAGGACATCACTGCATCGGTTGATTTCACCGCCATGGCCGAGGCCGGCCTGCACGGCGGTTTCGACCTGGCTGGCTACTGCAGCCAGGCCAGTTTCCTGCTTGGCAACGGCCTGGACCAGGTACTGACCCTGGCCGAGGAGCGCACCGATGAAGTGGGCCGCATCCAGCTGCGCGACCAGGTGAAGAAGCTGACCCTGCCAACCGAGATGGGTGAGCGTTTCCAGGCCATAGGCCTGCAGCGCGACGTTGATTTCGAACCGGCCTTCGAACTGGGCGACCTGAGCTGGCGCCTGTGAGTGCAGCGTTGCCGGTGATCAAGCCGCTGCGGCGGCCGCGCTTGTGGAGCGCGTTGTGGGTGTTGGCGGTGCTGACGGTGATCGTGGTCTGCCTGATTCCGCCGCCGCCGATCCCGCTGCCGGAAAACAGCGACAAGGGCGAGCATTTCCTGGCCTATTTCATCCTGGCCGGCAGCGCGGTGCAGTTGTTCCAGCGGGGCCGCCCGCTGCTGTGGGTTGGGGCTGGCCTGGTGCTGATGGGCATCGGCATCGAATTTGCGCAGGGCGCATTGACCAGCAACCGCATGGCCGATCCGATGGATGCGGTGGCCAACACCATTGGCGTGCTGGCGGGGATGGCCACCGCATTGACCCCGCTGCGCGACATCCTGCTGCGCTGGCGGGGGTAACGTTCCTGTAGAGCCGAGCCCATGCTCGGCTTGCCGATTGAAAAGCAGCCGAGCATGGGCTCGGCTCTACAGTAGATCCACGCCATGCGTGGATGAATCTCCACGGCGCCAACCAGGGTTGGCATCTACCGGAGTGTCACCTCATCCAGCACCCACATCGCCGGGCGCGTATCGCCGGTGAAGTTGATGCACAGATCCTCCGTACCCGAGGTGCCCTTCGGCAGCGCTGCACGCAGGGTCACGAAGCCGTCGGCATCGGTCTGCGCCGGCAGTGGCACCTGCGCCAGTACCTTGCCCGCGCAGTCACCGCGACGGATCAGCATTTCGCCGTGCGCGCTCCGGGCTTTCTCGAAGCGGCGCTTCGGCTCGTCGTGGGCCAGCTGGAAGTAGTACGGAATGCGGCCCGCGCGCACTTCCACGCTGCCGATGCCATCGAACTGTGCCTGCGGCCAACGCCAGCAGGGCTGGAAGATATCTACGGTGAATACCGCGCGCGCACCTTCGCGCGGGCCATCGTCTTCCAGGCGCAGCACCAGGCCCTTCTCGCCCACACAGCTGCGCAGTTCTTCGCTGTGCCGCGACAGCAGCGACTGCGCGGTGTACGACGCCACCGTCGGCTTCGCAGCCAGCGGCTGGCCCTGGTAGAACGCAGCCGCCTGCACTGTCGCTGGCAGCGTGGACGTCAGCGGCTGCTGGTACAGCGGCGACTGTGCGGTCACTGGCGTTCCGTCGCTGCTGTAGCGCACTTCATAGCCCAGCGGGTTGGCCAGCGACACGGTCACCGTGTTTGCCGCGCGGTCATCGGTGTAGGCCACACCTACTTCGAACGGCGTCTGCGCATATGCCAGGCCCCAGGCCCGGTAGCGCTGCAGCTGCGAGGGCAGGCGGGCCAGGAAGTCGCGGAAATCACGCTGCTCCGGCGTGCTCCAGCCGGTCTCGGCCACGGCGGCCAGTCGCGGGAACAGGTTGTGCTGCAGGCGCGCGTAGGTGCGCGTGTGCTCGGTGAACATGTTTGCCTGCAGGCCGAGGATGTGACCGCGCTTGTCGGCGGCCAGTTCGGCCGGCACCGGTTCGTAGTTGTAGAGCTTGGCCAGGTTCACCTGCGTCGGCCGGCCCGGCGGCTCGTTCGGCGATGCGGTCTGCAGGTAATCCAGGTACAGATGGCTGACCGGCGACATCACCACATCGTGGCCCGCGCTGGCCGCGGCCAACCCACCCTCGGTACCGCGCCAGGACATCACCGTGGCCTGCGGCGGCAGGCCGCCTTCAAGGATTTCGTCCCAGCCGATCAAGCGACGGTCGTGTTCTTCCAGGAAGGTTTCCAAGCGCTTGATGACGTGGCTCTGCATGGCCATCTCATCCTTGATGCCGAGCGCGCGCATGCGCTGCTGCACCTGCTTTGAGGCCTCCCACTGGTCCTTCACTGCCTCGTCGCCACCCACGTGCACGTACCTGGCAGGGAACAGGGCGATGACTTCTTCCAGCACGTTTTCCAGGAAAGTGACGGTGCCGTCCTCGACGTTGAACAGATTCGGGAACACACCCCATTCGCTCAACGGCTTCAGTGGCGTGTCGATCGTGCCCAGTTCCGGATAGGCAGCGATGGCAGCGGTGGCGTGGCCGGGGACATCGATCTCCGGAATCACCTGGATGTGCAGCTTGGCGGCGTAGGCGATCACTTCGCGGATCTGATCCTGCGTGTAGAAGCCGCAGTACGGATGCTCCTTGCCGCTGACCGGATCGATGCCACCGTCACCGGCCGGCAGGCGGCAGCTGCCGACGCCGGTCAGCTTCGGGTAGCGCTTGATCTCCATACGCCAGCCCTGGTCGTCGGTCAGGTGCCAATGGAACGTGTTGAGCTTGTGCGCGGCCATCGCATCGAGCACGCGCTTGATCTCGTCCAGGCTCTGGAAGTGCCGCGCCGAGTCGAGCATGAAGCCACGCCAGCTGAAACGCGGCGCATCCTGGATCTGCACGGCCGGCAGCACGCCGTTGCTGCCGCCGGTGGCGAGCTGGGCCAGGGTGGTGGCGCCGTAGAACAGGCCGGTCTCGTTGCCGGCCTGCACCAGCACGCCCTGCGCGGTGCTTTCCAGCGTGTAGCCCTCGCCACTGTCGCGGAAGGTCGGCACGATCTGGAAGCGGATGCTGCCGCTCTTGGCGGCGGCCTTGCCGTTGGCCACCGCCAGGCGCGGCCCACCACTGCGCGCCAGCAGGTCGGCGAACTGAGCGGCGACACGCTGTGCGGCTTCGCCATCGGCCTGCAACACGGTGGCCGCGCCGACGGTGATGCCCGCGCCGTTGCCGCGCTGCACGTTGGCCGGTGCGGGAATCAACATCAGGCTGCCGGCGCGCAGCTGCGGGCCGGGGCCGGTATCGAGTGCCGGGGCATCGGCGGCCAGTGCCGGCAGCACGGGCAGGGCGGCCAGCAGGCTGCCCAGCAACAGAAGGCTGCGCATCCTGGCGCGGGTGGGCTTCGTCATCGGAAGGACTCCTTGGATCGGGTGCGATGTTCGCTATACATGAAAAACGCCGGGCCCGGAATGACCCAGGCCCGGCGTGCGTGCACGACTCGGCGATGAAGCTGCCGCTGGATCAGTACTTGAAGCGGAAGTTCAGGTAGTACTGGCGACCGTTGCTGTAGAACGAGGTCGGAATGGCCGCGGTCTGGTAGTACTTGTAGGTCGGGTTGTTGAGGTTCAGGCCATCCAGGCTGATGCTCAGCCAGTCGGTGGCCTTGAAGCTCAGCGACGCCGACAGCGTGCCGAAGTCATCCTGGTAGTACGGGTTGGTGCCCGACAGGCTGATCAGGAACGAAGAACGGTGGGTGTAGCTGACCCGTGCACCGAAGCGCTCGTTCTCGAAGTAGGCACCCACGTTGTAGGTGTTCTTCGAGGTGCCCAGCAGGTTGTGCGAACCATCGGACCAGGTGTGCGCGGTGCTGCCGTTGGCGTAGGTGTAGTTGGCATTGACGCCGAAGTACTCGCCGATCGGCTGCTCGTAGGCCACTTCCACGCCGGTGACCTTGCCGTCGGCATTGATCGGGGTGGAGATCTGGTAGGTCTCAAGCTGGTTGGTCAGTTCGCTGTACAGTTGGCGCGAGACCACGTCGAAGGCGATGTAGTCCTTCAGGTCCATGTGGTAGGCGCCGACCGACAGCAGGCCGCGCGGCATGAAGTACCACTCCAGGTTGGCATCCAGGTTGGTGGACAGGGTCGGCTTGAGGTTCGGGTTGCCGCCGCCGCCGGTCCGGTTCAGGTCCGAACCGTACGACGATGCGCCCAGCGCCGAGTAGTCCGGCAGGGTCTGGGTCTGCGAAGCGGCCACGCGCAGCACGAGGTTGTCGTCCAGGTCGAACTTGATGTTGGCGCTGGGCAGCACGCGGTTGCGCTTGTTCTGGAAGGCCACGCTCTCCCACATGCCGAACAGGCTGCTGACATCTGCGTCGGCGGCCTTGCTTACGGCGTTGTAGGTGTTGATGTCCTGCTTGATGTTGACGTAGCGCAGGCCCAGGTTGCCGCTCCACCAGTCACCGCGGAAGTTGGCCTGCACGTAGCCGGCGAAGTTCTTTTCCTTCACCTGCCACTCGGCACCGTAGTTGTGGCGACCGGTCGGGCCGTCGTTGCCCGCCAGCCAGGTGGAGTTATTGGTCACCGCATCCTTCAGCGCACCCGGGGTGAAGTACCAGATGTTGCGCGGGAAGGTGCCGCCGATATCGCCAGCGAAACCGTTCGGATAGTTGGAGGTGGCACCGTTCTTCAGCGCACTCCAGATGTCACCCGGGGTTGCACCTTCCGGCGACAGTGCTTCGCGCTTGTGGTCGGCGAAGCGCAGACCGAAGTCGATGGAGCTCAGCACGCCGCCGTCGTTGAAGTACTGGTTGAAGTCGAGCGTGGCCCACTTCTCTTTGTCCTCGGCGGTGACCTGCTGGTTGCCCCAGGTGCCGAAGCTGGTCACGCCGTTGGGCGAGAGGTCGCCGCCGACGTTCCAGTCGATCGGCGAGCCGCTGCCGTGCGTGGCCCAGCTGGCGCCACCGCCGCTGCCCACGGTGACCTCGGCGATGTACTGGCGCGGGGTCTCACCGGTGCCCTTGGTGCTGCCGGCCTGGAACTTGGCGGTCAGGCTGTCGCTGATCTGCCAGTCGGCATCGAAGGTGACGTAGCTCGACTTGGCCGTCGACTCGCGGTAGATCATGTCGTACACCGCGTAATTGGTGCCCGGCACGCCCGCGTAGGTGGCGTTGGTCAGCACGCCATCCTTGACCACATAGCCCGGATTCGGCGCCTGCGACTTGGCGAAGCTGTTGCCGAACATCATGAAGTTGCGGTTGTAGTTGTTGGCTTCCAGCTTGGAGCTGAAACCGTTCAGGCCCAGGGTAAGGGTATCGGTCGGCTTGAACTGCAGCGAGACCAGGCCACCCTTGCGCTCACGGGTCTGTTCGAACAGGGTCGAACCCAGCAGGCCGGGAACGTTGACGCCGATCAGGTCCGGATTGGTCTTGGCAACCGGATCGCCGGCGCCGATCTTGAAGAAGCCGCCCGGAATTTCCTGCGCTTCACGGCGCAGTTCGCGCTTCTGGCTGAAGCCCTGCACCATCACGCCGAAGGTGTTTTCTTCGTTCTTGTAGTTGAACAATGCCGAGTACTGCGGGTCGTTCGACTTGGCCTGGTCCGAACGCACCATGCCGATCGACCCTTCAGCGGTGAACTGCTTGGAGAACTCCAGCGGCTTGCGGGTGATGATGTTGACGGTACCGGTGGTGCCGCCGTCCTGCAGCTTGGCCTGCGAGGACTTGTTCACTTCCACCGAGCTGACCAGTTCCGACGGCAGCAGCGAGTAGCTGACGCTGCGGCCGACGTTGTTGCCCTGGCTGAGCACGAACCAGTCGGCCGAACCGACGGTGTGGCCGTTGATCAGGGTCTGGGTGAGGCTGGGGCTGGTGCCGCGCAGGCTGACACGGTCGGCTTCGTCGAAGCCGCCTTCATCGGCGCTGGACGAGCTGATGTTGACGCCCGGCAGGCGCTGCAGGGTGTCGGCAACGTTGTGCGCCGGC
This sequence comes from Stenotrophomonas sp. PA-6-5C, assembly GCF_021605635.1. Taxonomy (NCBI): domain Bacteria; kingdom Pseudomonadati; phylum Pseudomonadota; class Gammaproteobacteria; order Lysobacterales; family Lysobacteraceae; genus Stenotrophomonas; species Stenotrophomonas sp. PA-6-5C. Next base: position 31,363 of record NZ_WKEE01000030.1, on the reverse strand, counting down.
AGCTTGCCCACGTCTTCGGCGGTGACCACTTCCACGCGCGCATTGGCTTCGCGCTTGGTGTCCAGCGACTTCTCCATCGAACCGCGGATACCGGTAACGGTGACGGTGTCCAGATCGGTGGCGGTCGGGGCGGCCTGCTGCGCGTGCGCACTGAAGGCGATGCAGCTGACGATGGCGGCCGAAAGCAAGGTCTTGCGGGTATTCATGATGTCTCTCCTCATCACTCGATTGGATGCCGGCGGCGATATGGGATTGCGGTTGCGATGACGTGCGCGGGGCGGCGGCGATGTCCCGGGCATTGGCGTGCCACGTACTGCGTGCTGCGATTGCGTTGAAGCCGTTTGCAGGTTCAGGCGTCGGCGTGGAGCAGGTACCAGCTGGCAGCGCCGATCACGCCCAGCTGTCCGTGTTCGACCACCTTCACCGGGATGCGTGCCAGCGCCTCGCCCATCGGCCCCTTCTGCAGGTAGCGTTCGACGAAGGTGCTGGTACGCAGGTACTCGCGGATCTGCGGCAGGATTCCACCGGCCAGGTAGACCCCGCCGTGGGCGCCATAGAACAGGGCCATGTCGCCGATGGTGCTGCCGAGCAGGCCGCAGAACACATCCAGCGCCTGCCGTGCCAGCGGATCGCTACCGGCCATTGCTGCGGCGGTGACCGCATCGGGGATGGCCAGCGCCGGCGCCTGGTCCTGCAGTGCGCAGATCGCGCGGTACAGGTTCATCAGGCCGGGGCCGGAGATCGCATGTTCGATGGACACATGCGCGCGGTCGCGCTGCATGTGGCGGACGATCGCCATTTCCAGTTCGGTGCTGGCGGCCAGGGTCGGCTGGCCGGCTTCGGTGGCCAGCACCACCGGGCCGTTGGCCGTGGGAATCCACAACGCGGCACCCAGGCCGGTGCCGGGGCCGACCACCAGGGTCGGGCCGCGCGGTGCACTGTCCGGGCCACACAGGTGCAGCACGCCACTGGCATCGACCTGCGCGGCTGCATAGGCCACGGCTTCGAAGTCGTTGACGATGTGCACCCGCTGCAGGCCGACATCGGCCTCGATCTGCCGGGCCGACAACGGCCATGGCACGTTGGCGGTGATCACCGTGCCGTCTTCGCGGGCATAGCCAGCGGTGGCGACCACGCAGTGCGACGGGCGCGGGCCGTCGGCCAGGAAGTCGGCGAGGATCGCGCTGAGCCCGGCATGGTCGGCATTGCGGTACTTGCGGTAATCGAGCACCTGCACCGGATGGGCATCGTCGCCACTGGCCTGGACCCGGGCAACACGCACATGGGTGCCGCCAACGTCGGCAGCCAGGAACGAGGGCGCGACGCGGGACAGGACATGGGCCGGGGCGGGATGGCTGGCGGTCACGCGGGCTCCTGCAGCAGGTGGGGCCGGCCCCGGGAAGGGCAACGATGAAGCCGGCGATTGGGGCGGAGTCTGTAACCGCGTTGACAACGATGTCAACGAGTTCGTGACACTTTCGTTGCTGCGCCGCAGCGAATGCAGATCGCCGTAAACGTTTACATGGCGTGAGTGCGGCATCCATGGCAGAACCGTTGCAGCAAGGGGCTTCAAGGGCGAAGCGCATTCAGCGGATGGCCGTGCAGCGGGCTTGCGCAGTGCAGCATCCGGTGTGGTGGGCCGTGCATGGAAGTTGACAAACGGTCGTCGTCCACCGAAAGAATGTGACAACGTTGTTCCCAGCCACTCTCCGACGCCGTGTTCTGCGGCCGTCGCCGCAGGAGCCTTCCTGATGTCAGCCGTCCCCGCTGCAAGCGCACGCCCGAACGTGGCCTCGTCCATCGCCATCGTCGGCGTGCTGTTTTTCCTGATCGGCTTCTTCACCTGGCTCAACGGCCCGTTGATCACCTTCGTCAAACTCGCCTTCGAGCTCAGCGAGGTCGGCGCCTTCCTGGTGCTGATGGTGTTCTACCTGTCCTACTTCTTCCTGGCCCTGCCGGCGTCGTGGATCCTGCGCCGCACCGGCATGAAGAAGGGCCTGAGCCTGAGCCTGCTGGTGATGGCCGGCGGCGCGGCGTTGTTCGGTGAATTCGCCACCCAGCGCTGGTATCCCGGCGCGCTCGGCGGCCTGTTCGTGATCGGCAGTGGACTTGCCTTGCTGCAGACCGCGATCAACCCGTACATCTCCATCCTCGGCCCGATTGAAACCGCCGCACGGCGCATCGCGATGATGGGCATCTGCAACAAGATCGCCGGCATCCTGGCGCCGATATTGATCGGCACCCTGGTGCTGCATGGCATCGGTGACCTCGACGCTCAGGTGCAGGCCGCCGATGCGGCCACCAAGACCACGCTGCTCAACCAGTTCGCGGCCAAGATCCACGCGCCGTACCTGGCCATGGCCGGCTTGCTGGTGGTGCTGGCGGTGGCGGTATTGTTCTCGCCGCTGCCTGAAATCAAGGCCTCCGAGGCCAATGCCACCCCGGCCGGCGCACCGGGCAAGGCCGAGCGCAGCAGCATCTTCCAGTTCCCGCACCTGTGGCTGGGCGTGCTGTGCCTGTTCGTCTACGTCGGCGTGGAAGTGATGGCCGGTGATGCCATCGGTACCTACGGTCATGGCTTCGACCTGCCGCTGGACCAGACCAAGATGTTCACCGCGGTCACCCTGTTCGCCATGCTCATCGGCTACGTGGTCGGCCTGGCGTTGATCCCGCGAGTGGTCTCGCAGTCGCGCTATCTGACCATCTCCGCGGTACTGGGCGTGGTGTTCTGCCTGGGCGCCTTCTTCACCCATGGCTATGTGTCGGTCGCCTTCGTGGCGCTGCTGGGCTTTGCCAACGCGATGATGTGGCCGGCGATCTTCCCGCTGGCGATCCGTGGCCTGGGCCGCTTTACCGAAACCGGTTCGGCGCTGCTGGTGATGGGCATCGCCGGCGGCGCGATCATTCCGCAGCTGTTCGCCGTGCTCAAGCAGCACATCGACTTCCAGCTGGTGTTCCTGCTGCTGATGGTGCCCTGCTACCTGTACATCCTGTTCTACTCGGTGGTCGGCCATCGCGTCGGCCTGCCGCAGGACAAGGGCTGATCGGCGATGATGGACGGCAGCCAACCCCAGGAAAAGCCGATGCGCAGAGCGACCATCAAGGACGTTGCCGAAAAGGCCAAGGTCTCGCTGAAGACGGTGTCGCGGGTGATCAACAACGAGCCCTCGGTGATGCAGGCCACCCGTGCGCGGGTGCTGCGTGCCATTGCCGAGCTCGATTACGAACCCGATCCCTCCGCGCGCAACCTGCGCAGCGGCACCACCTTCGTGATCGGGCTGGTGTACGACAACCCGAACCCGTACCACATCATCGGCGTGCAGAACGGCGTGCTCGCCGCCTGCCGTGAAACCGGCTTCGGCCTGCAGATCCATCCGTGCGATTCCAGTTCGCCGCTGCTGGCCGATGAGCTGGCCGACTGGGTGCAGCGTTCGCGCCTGGCCGGGCTGGTGTTGACCGCACCGATGTCCGAACGCCGCGACCTGATCCAGGCGCTGACCGCGCGTGGCATCAAGCTGGTGCGGATCATCGCGGCCACCGAAGATCCGGCCGATGGCGCCTGCGTGTTCGTTGACGACCGCGAAGCCGCCTACGAAATCACCGAACACCTGATCCAGCTGGGCCACCAGCGCATCGGCTTCCTCTGGGGTGGCACCTCGCACCGGTCGTCGGGCGAGCGCTACGCCGGTTACGAGGCTGCGCTGAAGGACTACGGCATGACCGTGGACAAGCATCTGGTGGTGCAGGGCGACTACACCTTCGACGATGGCTTCCGCGGTGCGCGGCGCCTGCTGGCACTGCGCGAACCGCCCACCGCCATCTTCGGTTCCAACGATGAAATCGCCGCCGGCGTGCTGGCCGCCGCGAAGTCGGCCGGCATGAACGTGCCCTACGACCTGTCCATCGCCGGCTTCGAGGACAGCCCGTTCTCGCGCCAGTCGTGGCCGCCGCTGACCACCGCCAAGCAGGCCACCGAAGACATCGCCCGCCATGCCGCGCGCCTGCTGATCGCGCAGCTGCGCAGTGATGCCTACGACGACGCGCCGGCGCCGCTGCACAACCAGGGCTTCGTGCCACAGCTGGTGGTGCGCGGCTCGACCGCACCGATGCGGCCTGCCGCTGCCCGTCCCCTTCCTTCCGATCCTTCCTGAGCCTGCCATGTCGCTGTCCGACCCCACCGCCACCCTGATGTTCGCCGAGGCCGCCGAAGCGGCCGACGTCGTTGCCCGCCAGTTCGCCCGCAACCATGCCGTGATGGAAACGCTGGCAGCCAGCCTGCGCGCTGCACCGCCGCCGTTCGTGGTGACCTGCGCACGTGGCAGCTCCGACCATGCTGCGACCTACGGCAAGTACCTGCTGGAGACCCAGCTGGGCCTGGTCGTTGCCTCGGCCTCACCGTCGGTGGGTTCGGTCTACGCCGCACCGTTGCAGTTGCGCGGTGCGTTGTTCATCGTCATTTCGCAGTCCGGCAAGAGCCCGGACCTGCTGCGTAATGCCGAAGCTGCCAAGGCTGCTGGCGCGCGCGTGGTGGCGCTGGTCAACGTCGAGGATTCGCCGCTGGCACTGCTTGCCGATACGGTCATCCCGCTGCATGCCGGCGTGGAGAAAAGCGTGGCGGCGACCAAGAGTTACCTCGCCTCGTTGTCCGCGCTGCTGCAGCTGGCGGCGTACTGGAAGCAGGACAGCGCGCTCCGCAATGCCCTGGACCTGCTGCCCGATGCGATGCGCGAGGCCTGGCAGTGCGACTGGAGCGCAGTGACCGATGGCCTGGTTGAGGCCAACAACCTGTTCGTGCTCGGCCGTGGCCTGGGCCTCGGCGCAGCGCAGGAGGCGGCGCTGAAGTTCAAGGAAACCTGCAGCCTGCACGCCGAGGCCTACAGCTCGGCTGAGGTCAAGCACGGGCCGATGGCGCTGGTCGATCGCGGCTTCCCGGTGCTGGCCTTCGCCCAGCCTGATGAAACCGGTGCCGGCACCCGCGCCGTGGCCGAAGAATTCACCGCACGCGGCGCCCAGGTGTGGCTGGCCGGTGCCGGCGGCAACCTGCCGGTCGCTGCCGCGCCGCATCCGCTGTGTGCGCCGCTGCTGACGGTGCAGAGCTTCTACCGCGCGATCAATGCACTGGCGCTGCGCCGCGGCTTCAACCCGGATCTGCCGCCGCATCTGAACAAGGTTACGGAGACGGTGTGATGGCAACCGTCCTGCGCAATGCCCGCATTCTTGCCGGCGATGAGTTCCGCGACGATCTTGCGGTCGTGATCGAAGACGGCCACATCAGCGCGCTGCTGCCCGACGCTGCACCGCAGCTGGGCACGGCCGACGAGCAGGTGGACCTGGGGGGCGGCTGGCTGCTGCCCGGCTTCATCGACGTACAGGTCAATGGCGGTGGTGGCGCGCTGTTCAACAACACGCCCGACGTAGAGGCGTTGCGTACGATTGCGCGTGCGCATCGCCGCTTCGGCACCACCGCGATGCTGCCGACCCTGATCAGCGATGACCTCGGTGTGATGCGCGAGGCAATCGGTGCGCTGCGCGAGGCCATTGCACAGGGCGTGCCGGGCGTGATCGGCATCCACCTGGAAGGGCCGTACATCGCACCGGCGCGCAAAGGCACGCACGACGCCAGCAAGTTCCGCGTGCCGGACGCGGAAGAGATCGACCTGGCGTCGTCGCTGGACAACGGCGTGACCCTGCTGACCCTCGCGCCGGAGCGCGTGCCGCTGGAGACCATCCGCGCGCTGGTCGAACGCGGGGTGATCGTCGCCGCTGGCCACACCGCCGGCACCTATGAAGAGATCCGTGCCGGTCTTGATGCCGGCGTGCGCGGCTTCACCCATCTGTACAACGCGATGTCGCCGCTGCAGGGGCGCGAGCCCGGTGCGGTCGGCGCGGCGCTGGAAGATCGCGACAGCTGGATCGGCATCATCGTCGATGGCGTGCACGTGCATCCGGCCAGCCTGCGCGTGGCGCTGGCGGCCAAGCCGCGCGGCCGCCTGCTGCTGGTGACCGATGCGATGCCGCCGGTCGGTGCGGACGATCCCAGCTACGTGCTGTATGGCGAAACCATCACCGCCATCGATGGCGTAGTGCGCAACGCGGCGGGCTCGCTGGCCGGTTCGGCGCTGGACATGGCCACCGCCGTGCGCAACACCGTGCAGCTGCTGCGGCAGCCGCTGGCCGAAGCCGCGCGCATGGCCTCGACCTATCCGGCGCAGTTCCTCAATGTCGATGATCGCCTGGGTCATATCGCCGAGGGCTACCAGGCCGACCTGGTGCTGCTGGACGATGCACTGCAGGTGCGTGGTACGTGGATCGCCGGCCAGTACGAGGCGGCTTGACGATGAGCAGCACGCCGCCACGCCGGTTGGGCTCGATCGACGCCCTGCGCGGCATGACCGTGGCGGCGATGCTGCTGGTCAACAACCCCGGTGACTGGAGTGCGGTGTTCGCACCGCTGCGCCATTCCGAATGGCACGGTTGCACACCGACCGACCTGGTGTTCCCGTTCTTCCTGTTCCTGGTGGGCGTGTCGATGGCCTTCAGCGTCGCACCGCGCGCGCTGGATCCAGCTGCACGGCCGGCACTTGCACGTGGCGTGCTGGAACGCGCACTGCGCATCGCCATCGCCGGTGTGCTGCTGCACTTGCTGGTGTGGTGGGCACTGCATACCCATCACTTCCGCATATGGGGTGTGCTGCAGCGCATTGCATTGTGCGCGGCAGTGGTGGGCGTGCTGGCGGTGTATGCGCGCCCGCGCGTGCAGGTGGCCGTGCTGGTCGCGTTGCTGGTGGGGTATGCGGCGCTGCTGCTGGGCGTGGGTGACCTGGCGCCGTGGACCAATCCGGCCAGCCGTCTGGATACCACCTTGTTCGCGCCATGGATCTATCAATGGCAGGCCGATACCGGTCTGGGCCATGACCCGGAAGGATTGCTGAGCAGTCTCGGCGCGTTGGCCAGCACCGTGCTGGGCCTGCTGGCCGGCGGCCTGCTGCGCAGTGGCCGCGCCGGTGCATTGGCTGCGCTGGGTGCGATCACCGCCGTGCTCGGCCTGCTGCTGGCGACGGTGCTGCCGCTCAACAAGCAGCTGTGGACGCCCAGCTACGTGCTGTGGACCGGGGGCCTGGCCGCGCTGGCGTTGTGGCTGGGTCACGTGCTGATCGACCGCAAGGGATGGCCGGCGCTGGGCCGGCGCTTCGGCGTCAATGCAATCACTGCCTATCTGGGGGCTTCGGTGATGTCGGTGATCCTGCTGGCGACCGGTGCCTGGGGGTGGGTCTGGCAGCAATTGGCCGCGGCGATGCCACAAGCGCTGGAGCTGGCCTCGATGCTGCAGGCGTTGGTGTTCGTTGCGCTGTGGTGGGGTGTGGCGTGGTGGCTGGACCGACGTCGCATTTATCTGAAGATCTGAGTGCGGGCAAAGGTCGTAGCGAACGGCTCATCCACGCATGGCGTGGATCTACTGTGCTGGTGGGCTGCGTGGATGCTCTTGGCGAGCCAATGATGGTGAACGCATTCATCGATATGCGGGCCGCGTGAGCACTTCCCGGTTTCACATCGAAAACGTGACCGCTTGCCTGCAATTTCACCTATCGAAATCATTCATGGCAGTGGCAGACTGCGTCAGCAGCGCCGTACATAGCATCCGCAGTTCCTGATCCCCGACCCAGGAGTGCCGTATGTCCCATGTCGTCCCGCCCGGGTTCCGCCGGCGCCGTTTGACCGTTTCCCTGGTACAGATCCTGGCGGCGCCGTCGCTGCTCGCACTGGCCGCCCCGGCAGCCTGGGCGGGATGCGATGCCTCCGCCCCCGTCGCCGGGCAGACCGTCACCTGTAGTGCGGCCGCGCCCAACCCCGATGCAACGCCGGTCACCCTTGGCGCTGGAGCCAGCGGCGTTACCGTGAACGTACAGAGCGGCGCGCAGCTGAGTACCAGCAACGCCAACGCCATCTACGTCGCCCCTACGGCCGGCGGCACCATCAACAACCAGGGCAGCATCGCGGCCAGCGGCACCGTCGGCAGCGGCACCGCCGGTGGCATCAATGCCGATGCGGTGGTGACGGTCAACAATGCCGCCAGTGGCAGCATTTCCTCGGCACAGGGGTACGCGCTGTATCTGCAGGGCGGCAGCGGCGTGGTCAACGACGGCCAGATCAGCGCAGCTGCTGGCTGGGGCATCGCCTTCAAAGGTGCAGGCGACAGCAGCGTGGTCAACCGCGGCACCATCAGCGGCGGCACCGGCGGCGTGCAGTTCGGCGCCGGCAACGATCGCCTGCAGATGCTGGCCGGCAGCATCACTGGCGCCGTCCAGCAGGGCGACGGCAACGACGTGCTGCTGCTCAACGGCGGCACGATCGGCAGCCTCGATCAGGGCAGCGGTGATGACCAGCTGACCGTCAACGGCGGCACCATCACCGGGCTGGTGACGCAGTTCAGTGGTCGCGATGATTTCGTCATGACCGGCGGCACCATCGGTGCCCTGCAGCAGGGCGACAACATCGATACCTTCCGCATGAGCGGTGGCCGCATCGTCGGCGCGTTCGAAGATGGCGACCAGGCGTGGATGACCGGTGGCCGCATCGGCCGGGTCAACATGAAGCTGGACAAGAACCTGTGGGACATGTCCGGCGGCACCGTCGACGGCAACGTGGTTACCGGCTTCGACACCGACACCATCATCATATCCGGCACCGCCTATATCGGCGGCAACATCAGCGTCAGCGGCGGCAATGACAGCGTGACCATCACCGATGGCACCGTGCGTGGCCAGGTGCTGTTGAGCACCGGCAACGACACCTTCAACTGGAGCGGTGGCGGCATCGTGTACGGCGCCATCGACGCAGGCGCCGACGACGACGTGGCCACGCTGAGCAACCTCAACCAGGGCAACATCGGCGCGGTACCGCTGTTCGACGGCGGCAGCGGCAATGATCGTCTCAGCTTCAGCAACGTCAAAGGCAGCGGCGTCGCGCGCTTCCAGAACTGGGAAGCGATCAGCCTGGCCAGCAGCACCGAGCTCACCTTCGATGGTGATCTGGTGCTCGGTGACAGTGTCAGCGGTACCGGTTCACTTACCGTGGATGACACCAGCACGATCTATGCAGGCAGCGGTACGCATGCAGTGCGTCCTTTCAGCGGCAGCGCGTTGGCCAATGTGGTCAACGCCGGGCGCATCGATCTGACCGGCTCCGCGCCGGGCGATGTGTTCACCGTGCGCGGCAACTACCGTGGCGATGGCGGCGGGCTGTACCTGCGTACCGTGCTGGCGGCGGACAACGCCACCAGCGACCGGCTGGTGATCGATGGCGGCACGGCCACCGGCAGCACCGGCATCGGCATCCTCAACGCGGGCGGCAGCGGGGCAGCCACGCTGGTCGACGGCATCCTGGTGGTGCAGGCGCTGAACGGTGCCACCACGGCGCCCGGTGCCTTCTCGTTGTTCGCACCGGTCTCGGCCGGCGCCTACGAGTATTTCCTGTTCAAGGGCGGCGTCAGCGCCGGCACCGGCGAGAACTGGTACCTGCGTTCGACAGTTGCGGTCGGGCCGGCCCCCGCACCGAACGGTGGCGGCGAAGTGGTTCCACCGCCACCGCCGACACCGCCGGTGGCGCCACCGCCGCCGATTCCACCGGCACCACCACCGCCACCGGAAGGTGCCATCGATCCGAACCTGACCGCCGGTGAGACAGCGCCACCGCCGCCGCCGCCGGAACCGCCGCCCGTGGCCCCGCCCAGCGATCCACCGGTGCCGGACGTGCCGGTGGCCGGGGGCAGCCTGCCCGGCACCGGTGCGGCGCCGCCCAATGCGGGAGCAACGCCCGCCGCACCGGACGAGAACGGCCTGGTGCCGCTGTACCGTCTGGAAACCGCTGCCTACGCCGTGGTGCCCCCGCTGCTGCGCGAGACCTCGCTGGCCAGCCTGGGTACCTTCCACGAGCGCCAGGGCGAACAGCGCCTGCTGTACAGCCAGGGCGCGTTCCGCACCGCATGGGGGCGGCTGGTGGGGCAGAGCAGCGAGATCCACTGGAAGGGCGATGCACGGCCCGGCTTCGATGGCGACGTGATGGGCGTGCAGGCGGGCCTGGACGTATGGGCCGCTGCCGCCGACAGCCATCGCAACCAGATTGGCGTGTTCGTCGGCCGCACCCGCGCCGATGGCAAGGTCACCGGCCTGGCCGTGGGCTGGGACAACGTGCTGGTCGGCCAGAGCCGGTTGGACGACAAGCACGTGGGCCTGTACTGGACGTTGACTGACAGCAGCGGCGGCTACATCGACGCGGTGGCGATGCAGAGCCGCTACGACGGCCGCACGCGTTCGTCGCGCGGGCTGGGCATCGACCTCGAGGGCGATGGCACCACGCTGTCGCTGGAAGCGGGCAAGCCACTGCTGCAGTTCGGACAGTCATCGTGGTGGTTGGAGCCGCAGCTGCAGGTGATCTGGCAACGCAGTTCGCTGGATGACCAGCGTGATCTGGTGTCCACCATTTCCTTCGACAACGACAACGCCTGGACCGGCCGCGTCGGCCTGCGCCTGGCGGGCGACTATCAACTGTCTGACAACGGCTGGCAGCCGTACTTCAAGTTGAATTACTGGCACGGTCGCTCGGGCGAGGACCGCATCCTGTTCGACAACGACGCGATCATCAATTCGCAACGTTCGCGCGCACTGGAAGCCGGTGTCGGCGTGGTCGGGCGCTTCAACCGCACGATCAGTGCGTATGCCGTCGCCGACTACACCCGCGAGGTGGGTGGCAGCGACAACGGCAAGCGCCGCATCATCGAAGGCAACATCGGCCTGCGCGCGGATTGGTGACGCCCGCCGCTTTGGCTGCTTTGGTGGGTGCCGACCTTGGTCGGCACGAATCCCTCAGGCGTAATGACCCGCTCTGGTAGGTGTCGACCTTGGTCGACACGAATCCAACCGGCGCCATGACCCGCTCTGGTAGGTGTCGACCTTGGTCGACACGCCTTGGCAGCAGTCAATCAATTCCCACACACCTGCATCACAACGGCGATCGACCCAGCAACGTACCTGCGTGATCGGCCAGCAGCTGCACCGCATGCAGCAACCCTTCCTCCGTCAGCGGCGGGCACTGCGCCTCCGCGTCGTCCAGTTCACGCGCGGCCTGTGTGGCCAGCAACACACCACCCAATGCCGACAATGCCAGCAGGCAGCGCGTGGTCCCGGCCAGATCGCGCGCACGCGCCGGCGTGATGCGCAGTTCCGTCCACGGCTCGCCGTCGGCGGCGTGGCAGCGCGTGACGTCGCGTAACCGCTTGAAAAAGGCCGGCGTGGGAGCGGCTTCATCCGCTTCGGTCAGCGCGTCTTCCAGTGCCTCGGCAGTGGCGTTGGACAGCTGCAGGTCGGGCAGGGCATCACCCAGCAGTGTGTGCAGGCGCGGATAGGTGGGGTAGAGCTCGGTCATGGCAACAACCTCACAGGGCTGGGCCACCTGCGGGATGCAAGGTGGCGGGCGGTGCGGGTTGGCGTGCCGGTCAAAATCCAAGCGAAAAAGCCGACGGATCGCGAGGATCCCCACGCACCGCCCGCCATGGGCGAGCAGGTGCATTGTCGTGATTGCCGCTGGAACGGCAATCTGATCGCTTGAATATTTGATTCGGGACGCCAATCCCGGCCAACGCAAAGCGCGGTGGCAGAACAACCTTCGTGCTTTCACCCGCGCGATGACATGAGCAAAGTTGTAAATCGCAATCCGATACAAATGTGCCTGATGCGACACGCTGCGCGTATCCCGAGGCGGTATGCTGCGGTACCCACCAATGACGAAGGAACGTCAAATGCACCTTGATATCCGCCCGATGGTCGCTGCACTGGGGGCGCTTTTCTTCATCGCGATGCCAGCGGTGGCAGGGGAGCCCATCGAACTGCCAACGCCGCAGGCGCAAGCCGAACTGCTGGATATGCTGGAGCGCGAGGCCTTGTACCGTGACCGCGTGGAATGGCCAGCCATCCGCGCGCGCCTGAAGACCGCGCAGGGCGATCCGGGCAGGACGCGTGACGTTCTACGCGAGGCGATTGACCGCAGCTCCGGTGGTCATGGCCGCTGGATCAGTTCCCAGCGGCTGCAATTGGAGGCGCGGCGTCTTGATCGCTCCAATGCCGCAGTGGCCACCGCGCCGGAAGCGCCTGTGCCGGTCGATTTACTGGATCGGCGCATCGGCTGGATGGGGATCGAAGGCTATTCCGCCGCCCCGGGCCCAGCCGCGCGCGAACAGATGAAGGCACGTGCCGCACGCTGGCAGGCGATCATCGGTGACAAGGACAACGGCAACCGCTGCGGTTGGATCGTTGATCTGCGCGGCAACACCGGTGGCAACATGTGGCCGATGCTGGTGGGTGCAGCGCCGTTGCTGCGTACCTCGGCGAACGATGACGAAGACGTCGGCTCCTTCGCCACCGCCGAGGGGGCGCAAGGCTGGCAATCGACTGCGTCCGGCGTGCGCCTGGGTTCGCGTGCAATCGTGGATCTCGGTGCACCCGGCTACCGTTTGAAGAACCCAGGTGCGCCGGTAGCCGTGCTGACCGGTCCGCGCACCGCCAGTTCCGGTGAAGCCACCGTGCTCGCTTTCCGTGGCCGGCCGCAGACACGCAGCTTCGGTCTACCCACCGCCGGCATGTCCACTGCCAACGTGGTGCGGCCGTTGGTCGATGGCAGTTCGCTGGTGCTGACCACCAGCGTGATGCGGGATCGCAACGGACGTGGCGATGGGCTGAAGATCGCGCCGGACCGACCCATCGAAGGCGATGCTGAAACCGTCGCGGCGGCCCAGCAATGGCTGCTGGCCCAACCCGCCTGCCAGGGCAGCTGATCCATGATCCTGATCGGCCAACAGGAACGGGTAGTGGTGGTCGGCCCCACCGAAGCACACCACTGCCTGCGCTGCCAGGCTGAAACCGAGTTCGCCCCGCAGCTGCGCTACAAGATGGCGCGCATCGACCTGCTGTTCGGCTTCGTCTACCAGCGCCGCTACGAGCTGGCCTGCACCGGCTGCGAGCACGGCTGGGTGCTGGATACCGAAAGCATGGACCAGCAGCTTGGCGGGGTGCCGATCCCCTGGCGGCATCGCTTCGGCCTGCCGGTGATGCTGGTGGTGGTGGCCGGGCTGGCAGTGGCAGGGTGGATGTGGCGGATGGGACACGGAGGCATCTGATGGGTCATGATTTGCATATGTCCCATATTGGGACTAGGATGCGCCCGTGAGAGTCTTCGCGCTGTCTACGCTCAGGCGCTACTGGGAGAGGTTTCCAGAGTGCGAGCAGCCGCTGAAGGCTTGGCACGACGAAGCGAGGCGCGCCACCTGGGCGAGTCCGCATGACATCCGCAGTTGCTATGCGAGTGCGAGTTTCATCGGTAGCAGTCGCGTGGTTTTCAACATCAAAGGCAACAGCCACAGGTTGATTGTCGACGTTACTTATCAGCGTCAGATGGTCTACATCAAGTTCATCGGCACCCATGCCGAATACGACCGGGTTGACGTAGCGACCGTGGAGGAAAAATGAACATTCGTCCCATTCGCACTGAAGATGACTACCAGAACGCGTTGCGCGAGCTGGAGGCCTATTTCGACAACGAACCCGCACTAGACAGTGAAGAAGGCGACCGGTTCGAGATTCTCGCCACCTTGGTGGAGGCCTACGAAGCGAAGCATTACCCGATCGAACTGCCGGACCCCATCGAGGCAATCCGCTTTCGCATGGAGCAGGGCGGTCTGACCGTCAAGGACCTGGTGCCCTCCATTGGTCAGCTCAACCGCGTGTATGAGGTGTTGAATCGCAAGCGTGGATTGACCCTGGAGATGATCCGCAACCTGCACCGCAACCTGGGTATTCCGGCGGAAAGCCTGATCGGCCGCTGAGGTCCATCCCGATGCGGGATGGGGTGTGCGTAGCCTCGTGCAGGGCCTGCTAAAGTTGCAGCCAGCAATCACGTACCGGAACCGACCATGGACCACGAAATGCCGTTCGAACCCGCCAACGACCTGGAAGTGCGCCTGCTGCAGGCCCAGGACGGAACCCTTACGGCTTCTCAGTTCCTCGACGGCCTGCTGACCGCGCCGGTGTTCGTGCTGCTGGACAAGGCCATCGGCGAAGACGGTGCCTGGGACGAGAGCATTTCGCCGCTGGTGCTGACCAGCGAGGGCGGCGAGCCGATGTTCGCGGTGTTCACTGCGCCCGAGCGCGCGGAAATCTGGCACGAGCAGTTGCCGCAGTTCGCCCATGCCATGCCCATCGCGGTGCATGCGCTGCTGTCGGGCATCGGCGAGGGCGTCGGCCTGGTGCTGAACCCGGGTCTGGACGTGGGCATGGAGATGATCCCCGACGCGGTGGCGCAGCTGAAGGAACGTGCTGCGGCGATCACACGTGGGATGGCGCACTGATAAAGCTGTGGTTGCCGGCCAGCGGCCGGCACTACCAGATGCTTCAGCGGGCGGCGGCGATCGCCTTCACTCGCGCCTTGGCCAGCGCCTCGCCAATGGCCGGCCCCTTCAGGTGCGTGGTATCCAGATCACGTGCCTGCACTGACAACGCGGCCTGGTGCAGGCGCTTGAGCGTTTCGCCCTGCGGGTAGTCGCTGTCCTCGAAACCGAGCCGGCCGCGCTTGTCGGCCTCGCAGCACAGCGCGATGCGGGCCACCCGTTCCGGCCGGCGCAGTGCATCGCAGCGGCCCAGCAGTTCCAGCACGGTGGCATCGCGCAGTTCGTCGATGCGATGCACGTTCAAGTGCTCACGACATACGGCCTCGGCCAACTGCTGGTGCTCGGCCGGAATCTTCAGGCGCGCGCACAGTGCTTTCAGCGGCTTGATGCCGCGCTGTTCGTGCATGATGTGGCGCGGCCATTCCTCGGGCGGGGTCAGGCCCTTGCCGAGGTCGTGGGTCAGTGCGGCGAAGCCGACCAGATCATCGCCGGGCGCCAGCTTCGCGGCCATGTCGCTGACCATTTCCTGGTGGACACCGGTATCGACTTCCGGATGGAATTCCGCGCGCTGCGGCACGCCGTACAACGCTTCCAGCTCCGGCAATATCGGGCCCAGCGCGTGCGCGTCGTGCAGGGTGCGCAGGAACGCGGACGGGCGTTCGCACACCAGTGCCTTGCGCAGTTCCTGCCATACACGTTCCGGCACCAGTGCGTCGAGCTCGCCACTGGCGGCAATCTCGCGCATCAGTTCCATGGTTTCCGGCGCGACGGTGAAGCCGAGCGAGGCGAAGCGGGCCATGAAGCGCGCCGCACGCAGCACGCGCAGCGGATCTTCGACGAAGGCGGGACCGACATGGCGCAGCACGCGCTGCTCGATGTCGCGTGCGCCGCCATAGGGGTCGACCAGCGCGCCGCTGTCTTCATCGCAGGCAATGGCGTTGATGGTGAAGTCGCGGCGCTGCAGGTCTTCTTCCAGCGTCACCGCCGGATCGGCATCGACCACGAAGCCGCGGTAGCCGCGGCCGGATTTGCGTTCGGTGCGCGCCAGCGCGTATTCCTCGCCGGTCTTCGGGTGCAGGAAGACGGGGAAATCGCGGCCTACGGCGGTAAAGCCCTGCGCTTCCATCTGCGCGGGCGTGGCGCCGACGACGACCCAGTCACGGTCGCCGGCAGGGCGCTGCAGCAGGCGGTCGCGCACGGCGCCGCCGACAAGATAGATCTTCATGGGGGGATGATGGCACGGTAGCGCCGGGCCATGCCCGGCGGGATACATCGCGGCGTCCGCCGGGCATGGCCCGGCGCTACTGTCACCGGGCGATCAGTCGCCGCCCTGGTCGGCGTCGGCGGCGCAGGTGAAGCTCTTGCGCTTGTCCACCAGGCGGCCCATCAGGCGGTCGCTCAGCGGCAGTGCGTCGCCATTGAGTCGCCAGTCGTAGATCACGCTGAAGGCAAGCACACGGGCAACGTACTCGCGCGTTTCCTTGTAGCTGATGGTCTCGATCCACAGGTCCGGATCGAAGCCCGGGCGCTGGGTCTGCCAGCGTGCAGTCGGCGTCGGGCCCGCGTTGTACGCGGCGATGGTTACGTAGGGCAGGCCCTCGTACTTGTTCATCAACTGCCGCAGGTACGCGGTACCGATGGCGATGTTGGTGTCCGGGTCGTACAGGCTGTCAGCGCCGCCGTAGCCGGTCAGGCCGATGGACTTGGCCACGCCGGCACCGGTCGCCGGCAGCACCTGCATCAGGCCCATGGCGTTGGCAGGCGAACGCGCGCGCGGGCTGAACACGCTTTCCGCACGGATCTCAGCGGCCACCCAGGCAGGGTCCAGCGCATTGCGCGCCGACTCGCGGCGGATCGTGGCGTCGTGGTGCAGCGGGAAGCGCAGGTCGTACAGGCGCTGCTCCTGCTTCTGCTTACCGAGCGAGAACACCGCGCGGTCGAACCAGCCGTTGTCCTGCGCCACGCGCACCGCGAGACGACGCTGGGTGTCATCGAAGCGCGACAGTGCGTTGTTCCATTCGGCCACCGCCCAGCCGGCGCGGTCGATCTGGTACAGCGCCATCGCGCGCTGGATGGCCGGATCGCGGGCCACCACGGCCTGCGCCTGCGCGCTGTCGTTGGGCTTCCACGGGCACAGCGTGTACGGCTGCTGCAGCTTGTCCGCCGCCAGGAAACCATGGAAGGTCGGCGCACGTGCAGCTTCGCGGAACAGCGGTTGCGCCTGCTGTGCCTGGCCGGTCTTTTCCAGCATGCGGCCTTCGAAATAGCGCCACCGCGAATCGTTGCGCTGGGTCGGGCCCATCTTGCGGATCGCTGCCAGCGTCGCCGGCCAATCCCCGCGCGACATCGCTTCGCGTGCTCGCCATTCGTGCAGGCGTTCGTCGTAGGCCGCATCGGGTACCGCATTCAAGCGGCGGGCAGAGTCGGGCAGGTAGGATGCCACCGTCCACAGGGCGATCTGGTAACGCACCTGGCCCTGCTGTTCGGCGCTCAGGCCCAGCGCCTGCGCGTATTGCGGCAGCTGCTGTTCGGTGGCGTCCGGGTCGGCCTTGGCCAGCTTGGCCAGGCCATCGGTGGCGATGCGCCGGCTGCGCTCGTTGCGCGGCCAGTTCAGGGCACTGGCATTGGGCTTGTCGACGAAGGCGGCGTAGGTGTTGGCCAGCGCCAGATCGCCAGCCTGCAGGCCGCGGGCGGCCGAACGCATCACCGCCGGTTGCTGGGCATCGGCAGCGGCATCGATGCGCTCCCAGCGCAGTGCATCGCTCATGCCACCCTGCGCCTGCAGCACGGCGAACACGGCGTCGCAGGCATCAGGCAGTGACTTGCCGTTCTTGCGCCACAGATCCTGTGCCTCGCCAATCCACTGCGGGTCCACCTTGCCGGTGGCCTGCCGCGCCGTCAGCTGCGCACAACGCAGGCCGAGGTTGTCGGTCGGCACCCAGTTGGCCAGCAGCGTCGGCCAGTCCTGCCGGCGCGCCACGGAGGGCAGCCAAGCGCTGCGGAAGCTGTTGGCCACGGCCTGGCCCTGGTAGCGCTTGAGGAAGGCCTGTGCCTGCGCCGTATCCACGGTGTCGATGTTGCGCCGCAGGTTGGCGAACTCCAGCCAGCCATACGCTGGATGGCGGCTGAGCGCGGCGGCCTGGCCGGGATCGAACTGGCCACGTTCGGCGGCCGCGATGGCGGCCTTCAGCTGGGCGTTCTGGGCATCGAGGGACTGGGCACTCGCGCAGCCGATCAGCAGCGTGGTGGCCAGCGGGAGCAGGGACAGGGCGGTCGAAGATCGTCGGGTCATGGCGACCAGCATAGCGGGCAGTGGCTGAATTCAGTTTCTCATTGCGTACACGGCAGCAGAGGGCAACGACAGCTGAATGAAGTTGTGATCCGCACTGCCGCGAGGGCAGCTGCCCGGCGTAGGTTTGGGCTGGGGCGACCGGCCCTGCTGCAGGGAGCGGCACATGGCATTCAGTAGCGCAGGAAGAAGCGGCCCACTGGCGGACATCAACGTCACGCCACTGGTGGATGTGATGCTGGTGTTGTTGATCATCTTCATCGTGACCGCGCCGATGTTGTCGCGGCCGATCAACGTGCAGTTGCCGCAGGCCACCGATCGCGTGGTTGATCGCCCCGAGCCACCACCGCCGATCGAGCTGCGCCTGGATGCGTCCAGCCAGTTGAGCTGGGACGGGCAGCCGATGGCCATCGGCGATCTGCAGTCGCGCCTGCAGGCGCAGGCCAGCGAGCATGCCGGCAACCTGCCGGAGCTGCGCATCAGCACCGATCCGTCGGCCGAGTACGACGGCATGGCCAAGATCCTGGCTGCTGCCGAGGCCACCGGCATGGAACGCATTGCGTTCGTGCAGTGAGCGGGTCACCGGTGCGGCCTTCCTGATGGAGGGCCGCACTTGGGCAGCAGGCGCTGGGAAGGGCGCCGATGTAGATCACCGCCTTCGGTGAATACGTAGCCAAATGACGTTATCTGCTTTCAGAATCGTCAAATCCGCGTGAAAGAGTGTCGGGCATCACGCCGCGATCTTTACCGCTTGTTTACAAAGGAGACGCTGCCGCCATGCAGGGGGGAGCGCGGCAGTCCATGTCCCGACATTCCTTTGGAGAGAGAGCGAATGAATTACCTGCACCACCGCCCCTTGGCGGTTGCCGTCGCGCTGTGCGTGACCGCCCTGGCACCGATGGGCGCTGCTGCCCAATCGACCACCACCAATCTGGACGCGATCGAAGTCACCGGCACCCGCATCAAGCGCGCTGAAGTGGAAGGCCAGGTGCCGGTCCAGACCCTCAATCGCGCCGACATCGAACGCACCGGCCTGACCTCGATCGGTGAAGTGCTGCAACAGCTCACCGGTTCCGGCTCGGCGCTCAATGCCAAATTCAATTCGTCGGGCAACTTCGGTTTCCCGCCCGACGGTAGTGGCGTCGGCGCGGGTTCGGCGCAGGTGGACCTGCGCCATCTGGGTGCCAAGCGTGTACTGGTGCTGGTCGATGGCATCCGCTGGGTCAACGAATCCTCGGCCTCGGGCGTGGGCTCGGCCACCGACCTCAACACCATTCCGCTGGCGATCGTTGAACGCATCGAAGTGCTGGAAGACGGCGCGTCCTCGCTGTACGGCTCCGATGCCATCGCCGGTGTGGTCAACATCATCACCCGCCGCGATTTCGATGGCGGCCAGGTGACGCTGAATTACGGTGAATACAGCAAGGGCGATGGCACGCAGAAGGGCGTGGACCTGGCCTGGGGCAAGAGCGGCGACCGCTTCAGCCTGTTCCTGGGCGCCAGCTGGACCAAGCAGGATCCGGTGTTTGCCAAGGACCGCGAGCAGTCGCGCTTCCCGATTCCCGGCACCGGGCTGGCGTTCGGCAGCGGTGGCATTCCGCAGGGCCGTTTCATGTTCACCGACCCGAACACCGGCGCGGTGCAGAACATCGTGCCCAATACCGGCGTGAGCAACCCGCGCTACGACGGCAGCGCCGGCTGCGCGCGCACCGATGACTATCACTGCTTCACCAGCGCCGACCGCTTCAACTTCGCCGAGTACAACATGGTGCTGACGCCGTCGGAGCGTAAGGGTCTGTTCGGCCAGTTCCGCTTCGACATCACCGACAACGTGCAGTGGTACGTCAAGGCACTGGGCAACCGCCGCGAGTCGACCAACCAGGCCGGCCCGGAGCCGCTGTTCTTCGGCCCCGATGGTGCCACCGGCAATCCGCTGGCCGACAACATCACCGTGTCCGCGCTCAATCCATACAACCCGTTCGGCTTCGACCTGGTCTCGGGTGACAACATGAGCCTGATCGGCCGCCGCCCGGTGGAAGGCGGCGCGCGCGTGTTCAAGCAGGAAGTGGACACCACGTACTTCGCCACCGGTCTGGTCGGCAACTTCCAGGCGGCCGACCGCAGCTGGTACTGGGACGTCAACGGCATGTACAGCAAGAACAAGGCCGAGCAGACCAACTACGGCAGCTACAACATCTACAACGTCAACATGGCGCTGGGCGATCCGGCCGTGTGCGCGGCCACGCCAGGCTGCGTGCCGCTGAACATCTTCGGTGGTGCAGGTTCGATCACCCCGGACATGCTGCGCTGGATCCAGCCGGTGGTGCGCGACCGCAGCCAGAACGAGCTGAGCCTGTTCACCGCCAATCTGTCCAGCGATCTGTTCACCCTGCCGGCCGGTCCGGTGTCCTTCGCCACCGGCCTCGAACACCGCAAGTACAAAGGCTCGTACCAGCCTGACCCGCTGACGGTGATCGGCCACTACAACGGCGTACCGTCGCAGCCGACGTCCGGTTCCTACGACGTCAACGAAGCGTACCTGGAGTTGAGCGTGCCGATCTTCGCCGACTCGGCACTGGGCAAGAAGCTGGACCTGAGCCTTGCCGGCCGCTACTCGGATTACTCGACCTTCGGCGGTGAGTTCACGCCCAAGTACGGCCTGCGCTGGCAGGTGACCGATGACTTCGTGCTGCGCACCACCTACGCCGAAGGCTTCCGCGCACCGTCGATCGGTGAGCTGTACGGTTCGGCTGCGCGCGCTGACCTGCAGTTGTTCGATCCCTGCTCAGTGGGCCTGGGTGGCACACCGCCGCGTGGCAGCGCGGCCAACTGTGCCTCGCTGGGCGTGCCTACGGGCTTCCAGCAGGCCAACTCGCAGATCTCGGTGACCACCGGCGGCAACCGCGAGCTGGAACCGGAGCGGTCGCGCAGCTTCAGTGCCGGCTTCGTGTGGAGCCCCTGGTTCGGCAACGATGCGTCGTGGTCGGAACGCTTCGACGTGGAAGTGACCTTCTATCGCCACAACATCGATGGCGCGATCCAGGCGATCAACGCGCAGACCCAGCTGGACCTGTGCGTGGATACGCTGGACCCGATCTACTGCGATGGCATCACCCGTGCCAGCACCGGTGCGGTCAGCAGCTTCAACAACCGCCTGACCAACCTGGGATCGATCAAGACCGACGGTTGGGATGTGGATCTGTTCTGGACGTTGCCGCAGAGTTCGATTGGCCAGTTCAAGCTGGGCTGGAAGAACACCTTTGTGGGCCGTTACGAAGCCACCGGCGCGGCCGGCCAGCGGCAGCCGCAGAAGCCCGGCGTGGAAGTGGCCGACAGTTCGATTCCGGAATGGACCAGCAACGCCAGCATCGGTTGGACGCTGGACAACTGGAGTGCCAACTGGACGG
This sequence comes from Stenotrophomonas sp. PA-6-5C, assembly GCF_021605635.1. Lineage (NCBI taxonomy): Bacteria > Pseudomonadati > Pseudomonadota > Gammaproteobacteria > Lysobacterales > Lysobacteraceae > Stenotrophomonas > Stenotrophomonas sp. PA-6-5C. The sequence goes on along the minus strand of NZ_WKEE01000030.1, from coordinate 10,233 downwards.
TACGCCACATTTCCGAACTGACCGAAGACTGCGGTGACGCCGTGGCGTTCCCGGTGTGCAGCAACCAGGCTGCCGGCACCAACACGCTGTCAGCGACCACCTTCCACGATGCGCAGGTGGGCTACAAGATCGACTGGATGAAGGGGCTGCAGCTGACGGCCGGCCTGAACAACGTGTTCGACAAGGATCCGCCGATCTGCCTGTCGTGCTCGTTGAACGGCTATGACGCCTCGACCTACGACATTCCGCGTGGCCGTTACTGGTACCTGCGCGCGGACCTGCGGTTCTGATGTGAGGACGGCGGCGCCGGGCTCAGCCCGGCGTCCCCATGTGGATGTAGAGCCGAGCCCATGCTCGGCTCGATCGCCCACAACGTTGCGAAAGGCAGCCGAGCATGGGCTCGGCTCTACAGGTGCGGGGCGATCGTGCCCCGCGCCTGCTCAGAACGACCAGGTAAAGGTCAGCGAACCGTTGCGGCCATCGCCATACGCACCGTAGCCGGTGATCTGCGAGTAGTACTTCTTGTCCAGCAGATTGTTGAGGTTGGCCTGCACGCTGAATTCCTGCGAGATGCGGTAGCGCACGAACGCACTGACCAGCGCATAGCCTTCCTGTTCGAAACGACCCACCACCGGCGCTGCGTAGTAGATGCGGTTCTGCCAGTTGGCGCCGCCACCGACGGTCAGTTCCTGCAGCGACTGCGGGGTGTAGCTGGTGAACAGCTTCAGCGCGGTCTGCGGCAGGTTGGTGTTGATGTCGGCGTCGTTGATGTCCTTGGCCACATAGCGCGACGCACCGAAGGTGGCATTCCAGCCCGGCGCCAGTTCGCCGTTCAACTCGAACTCGAAGCCACGGCTGACCGTGCCGCGTGCGGCCACATAGGCCGTTTCATTCTGCTGCCCATCCACCTTGTCCATGGTGGCCTGGCCGACGTTGTCCTGTTCGATGCGGAACACGGCCAGCGAGGCATTCAGGCGGCTGTCGAACCAAGCACCCTTGACGCCCACTTCGTAGCTCTTGCCATCCACCGGGTCCAGGTAGCTGCCCTGCTTGTTGCGCAGCGTCTGCGGCTGGAAGATTTCGGTGTAGCTGGTGTACGCCGAGTAGGTGTCGTTGATGTCGTAGACCAGGCCGGCGTACGGCGTGGTGACCTTGTGCGAGCGATCATTGCCTTCGTCTTCGCTCTTCCAGTCGGTGTAGCGCGCACCGACGATCAGCTTCAGCGGATCCGCCAGTGACAACCGCGCGGCCACGTAGCCGGCCTTCTGGGTGATGGTGCCTTCGCTGGCCAGTGCCAGTGGGTTCCAGTTCGGCTGGGGGATGTTGCCGGTCCAGTTGAGGTAGGTATCGAACGGGTTCCAGCCCGGGCCACCCATCTGGAAATCGCCGTAGTTGGCGAACTCGCGCTTGTTGTAGCTCAGGCCGGCCATGAACTGGTGCTCGCGACCGAACAGCTGGAACGGACCATCGATGTAGCCGTCGATGCCATCGACCTTGCGCTCGGTGTTGTAGAAGCCGGCCATCGGCGTTACACCTGCGCCGGTGGTCTTGTCGAAGGCGGTGTACGACGGATAGAACAGCTTGTCATCGGCCTGGGTGCGATCGTGGGTGGCGCCGATCTTGAACTTCCAGCCATTGCCGAACGCGTGCTGCAGGGTGGCGAAGGCGCGCTTGCTGGTGGTGTCCCAGTAGGTCCAGTCCGGCGAGGGATTGAACGACGTCGGGTAGTGGGTTGAACTACCGTCCGCGTACCACATCGGGAAGCCGCCCCAGGTCGCGCCGCTGGCCTTCTTGTGCTGGTAGTCGTAGCCCACGCTGAGCTGGGTATCGGCGGTCAGGTCGGCATCGATCACCGCATAACCGAGGGTCTTGCGCTGGTTGTAGCGGTCCATCTGCGCGTCGGTGTCCAGGTAGCTGCCGATCACGCGGCCGCGTACGGTGCCGCTGGCATTGAGCGCGCTGCCCACGTCCACGGTGGTGCGGGTGCGGCCCCAGCTGCCGACGTTCACCGACACGCTGCCGGTCAGCTCGGCGCTGTCGGCGTGCTTGCGGATCAGGTTCACCGATGCCGACGGGTTGCCGGCGCCACTGAGCAGGCCGGTGGCGCCGCGCACCACTTCCACGCGGTCGTACAGGGCCAGGTCCAGGCCGGAGTCGCCGTAGCTCCAGTTCTGCACCATCTGCGTGGGCAGGCCATCGAACTGGTAGCTGTCGATGTAGAAGCCGCGCGCGTAGAACTCGGTGCGCTCGCTGTCCGACTGCGTGCTGGTCACGCCGGTGGTGTTGCCCAGCACGTCGATGATGTCGTCCAGCTTCTGATCTTCGATGCGCTGGTGGCTGATGATGCTGACCGACTGCGGGATTTCGCGCGGCGCCAGGTCGAAGCGGGTACCGGCCGAGGTACGGCGCACCGAATAGCCTTCGGCGCGCTCGCCCTTCACCACGACCTTGTCGAGGGTGGTCGGGTCGGCGGCGGTTTCGGCGAAGGCAGCGGGGGCGGCCGCCAGGCAGAGGGCGGCGAACACGGCGGTGGACAGCCGCTGCGGCTGCAGGGGACGGAGGGCGGGACGGATCATCGGGGGATTCCTGGGCGGGCACGCGCGTTCGGCCGGCATCCAGGAGGCGAGGCGCTACGGGTAGGGGAAGGGCGGGCAGGCCGTCCTGGCACCACCGGAAACGAAAGAAATGGTAATACGAACTATTCCTATTTACAAATCGTGAACGCGGGGATCCAGAGCGAGGCCCGCGCCGCAGTCAGCGGCTGTCCCGCCCCTGCAGCAGCGGCAGTGGGTCACGGGCACCATCGGCGCCGTAGATGCCCCAATGCAGATGGGGCGGCGTGCCCTTGGCGTTGCCGCTGTCGCCGACATGGCCGAGCAGGTCGCCGGGTTGCACTACCTGTCCGCGCGCCAGGCCATCGGCCCAGTCTTCCAGGTGTGCGTAGTAATAGCGCTCGCGTCCCGGGCCGATGACCCAGACCTGGCGGCCACCGAGGCCGCCGTCGCGGATGTCGGCGATGACGCCGAGGGTGGCACTGCGCACCGGCGTGCCGCGCTTGCCGAAGATGTCGATGCCGGCATGGCTGCGGTCGCGACCGCGCGGCGCACCGAAGGTATCGGCGATCTGGCGCGGGCGCACGCCTTCCACCGGCACCGGCAGCTGCGTGGCCGGCGGCATGCGCGAGAGCGTCCACAGCATCTTCGGTGCGGCGGCCCACGGGCTGTTCCAGAAGGCCATCGCCGCGATGACCAGGATCAGCAGGATGGCGCCACGCAGGAGCCAGCGGCGCAGGCGTCTGGCATTGGAGGGGGCGGGGGTATTCATGCGTTGCCAGTGTAGGAGCAGGCCATGCTCGAACACATCTACGCTATGACAACGGCACGTCGAAGCCACGTTTCAACGTGCCCAGCGCCACCGACGTCCGGAAGCGCTCGATGTTGTCATCCGCACCGAACAAGCGCTCGGTGATCGCCTCGTACTCTTCCATCGATGCCGCCGAGAGCAGCAGCAGGAAATCACCATCACCGGTGATCGAGTAACACTGCTGCACGGCAGGATCATCCTGCACGCGGCGGCGGAACGGGGCGACCTTCTCGCGCTGTTCGCTGACCACGCGCACCTCGACGATGATGGTCAGCGGCCGGCCGATCTTCGCGGCATCGATCACCGCCACATTGGCGGCGATCACCCCGCTGTCCTGCAGGCGCTTGATCCGCCGCTGCACGGCCGGGGTCGACAGGTGCACAGCCTCGGCGATCTGCCGCTGCGGCAGGGTGTTGTCCTGCTGCAGCAGGGCGAGGATGGCGCGGTCGAAGCTGTCCAGCACGGGGGCGGTGGCCATGGTGAGCAGAAGTTGCACGGACGGGCCGTCAATTGAGCCAAGTGCTCGCCGTCGGCGCAATAGACTGGCGGCATGCAGACTTCTCGAATCGCGCCGATGTTGCCGGCGCTGGCGGTGCTCGGCTCGGTCACCGCACTGGCCATCGGTACCTCCTACGCCAAGCAGCTGTTCCCGTTGATCGGTGCGCAGGGCACCAGCGCGCTGCGCGTGGGCTTCTCGGCGCTGTTGCTGCTGCTGTTCTGGCGGCCATGGCGCTGGAAGACCAGCCGCGTGGATGCGATCACCATCCTGCGCTACGGCCTCACCCTGGGCCTGATGAACCTGTTGTTCTACATGGCCTTGCGGACGATCCCGTTCGGCATTGCGGTGGCCATCGAATTCACCGGCCCGTTGACGGTGGCGATGCTGTCGTCGCGGCGGCCGATCGATTTCCTCTGGGTGGGCTGTGCGGCCGTGGGACTGCTGTTGTTGCTGCCGATCGGCGGCGGCCCGGCACTGGACCCGGTGGGCGTGCTGTACGCCATGGGCGCGGCGGCCTGCTGGGGCCTGTACATCGTGTTCGGCAAACGCGCCGGCCACCTACACGCCGGGCACTCGGTGTCGCTGGGGTTGCTGGCTGCGTCGCTGGTGGTGGTGCCGGTGGGCGTGGTGCATGCCGGTGCGGCGTTGCTGGAGCCGAAGATCCTGCTGGCCGGGCTGGTGGTGGCGCTGGTGTCCAGCGCAATCCCGATGTCACTGGAGATGATGGCGCTCAAGCGCCTGCCGAAGGAGACCTTCGGGATCCTGATCAGCATGGAACCGGCGGTGGCCGCGCTGTGGGCGATGCTGTTGCTGCACGAGCACCTGCATGGCCTGCAGTGGCTGGCGATCGGCTGCACGGTGCTGGCCTCGGTGGGCAGCACGATGACGGCAAGGCGGTTGAAGGTGCCGGTGGCGCAGGCGGGATAGCGCCGGACCATGCCCGGCGAAGAGCGTGCGGACCAACGGTCCGCACCCACCAGATCAGCGTGCCAACCGAGGTGGGCACCTGCCAGAAGCGTCAGCGCAGGGCGTCGGCGGGGACGTCGATCGCCATCGCCAGGGCCAGATGGTCGGAGAACGCGGCCGGTACCGCTTCCACGTTGCGGGTCTGCAGACCGCTGCTGACCAGGATGTGGTCGATGGCGCGGTCGGGGCGCCAGCTGGGGAAGGTCGGCACGATGCAGCCAGGCGGCTGCAGGCGGGTCTTCTGGTACAGCACCTGCATTTCCGGACGTTCGGCCAGGCAGTTGAAGTCGCCCATCAGCACCGCATTGGGATGGTCCGACAACAGCTCGGCGATGAAACCGAGCTGGGCCATCCGCGAGCCTGCGCCCAGCGACAGATGGGCCACCGCAACGGCCAGGCCATCACGACCATCGCCGAACTTGGCCAACAGCACACCGCGCCCGCCGATACGGCCGGGCAGGGCATGGTCCTGCACTTCCACCGGTTCCAGTTTGCTCAGCAGGCCGTTAGCACTTGAGGCGACACCACCCATGCGCCGGTTCGGCTGGTGGCTCCAGTAATTGAAGCCGGCGCGCTGGGCCAGGTAATGGGTCTGGTTGGTGAAGCCCGAGCGCAGGCTGCCCGGGTCGGCCTCCTGTAGGCCGACGATGTCATGACCGCGCGCCAAAGTGGCAATCGCGTCAAGGCTGCTGCGCTTGCGACCCGCCGGCAGCGCATGTGACCAGCTGCGGGTCACATAGTCGCTGTAGCGGCGGGTACTCGAGCCGGCCTGGATGTTGGCCGTCAGCAAGCGCAGGGTCCGTGTTGTGGGGGAAGTCACGGCCGGGAAAACGTCTCTTTGATCAGTGAGCCTGGGCCGCACCGCGTTCGCGGGCGATCAGGTGGTCGGCAATGCGCAGCATGTCCGGGAAGCTCTTGCCCTTCACCAGGTACTTGCCGTTGACGATGATCGACGGGGTGCCGCTGATCTGGCTGCGCTGGGCGAACTGCTTGGCCGAGTTGGTCTTGGCATTGACCGCGAAGCTGCCCATGGTGGCGGCGAACTGCTTCGGATCGACCCCGTAGGCACCGTAGAACTTGGCGATGTCATCGACCGAATCTGCACCGCGCTCGCCCTTCAGGGTCTGCTGCGAGTGGATGGCCGAGTACAGCGCTTCGTGGGTCTTCTCCTGCACGCCCAGGGTCTGTGCGGCGTAGAAGGCACGGGCGTAGTTGTCCCAGGTGCCGCCGAACATGGCCGGCACGTAGACGAAGTTCACATCGCTCGGCAGGCCGGCCTTCCACGGGCCGACCAGCGGCTGGAACGCGGCGCAGGCCGGGCAGACGTAACCGAAGATCTCGACCACTTCGACCTTGCCGGCCGCCGGCTGGAACGGCTGGCCGTTCGGGATCAGCTGGTAGTCGGCGCCTTCCACCGGGGCCGGGCCGGTCAGCGCGGTGGTGGTCGGAGCAGGGGCGGCGCTGGCGGCGGTCTTGTCACCTTCGGCAACTGGTGCAGCGGCTTCGCCGCCTGCGGCCGGCGCAGCCGGTTCGGTGCTGGCCGGGGTCGCGGCCGGTTCTGCCGGGGCGGAGGTGTTGGTAGTGCCGTCGTCGGCCTTGCAGGCCGCCAGGATCGGCAGCAGCGCTGCGAGGGCGAGGGCGGCGAAACGGGTCTTCATGGAAACGTCTCCAGCATCTGGAAAGGTGGGGCCGGCGTCAGGCACCGGCCAGAGGGAAATGATGACATGCGGCGGCGACAGCGCCGTGTCGATGGTGTGTGTTGGTTCAGCGGCCGCGGGCGGCGCGGGCCTGGGCGATCAGCGCCGAGGCGATGCGCAGCTGGTCGTCGAAGCTCTTGCCACGGACCAGGTACTGGCCGTTGATGATGATGGCCGGGGTGCCCGGCACCTGGGTGCGCTGGGCGAAGGCACGGGCGGCATCGACCTTCTTCTGTACTGCCTCGCCGCGCAGGGCCTGCGTGTAGCGCTCCGGGGTCACGCCGTAGGCCTTGTAGAAGCTGGCGAGCTCATCGGCCGAGACGTTCTGCATCGGCAGCGTGCCGTCATCGTGCAGGGCCTTGAACACGGCGGCGTGGCTGCGCTTGGCCACGCCCACTTCGTCGGCGGCGTAGTAGGCCAGGGCCCAGGCATCCCAGGCACCGCCGAAGGCGGCCGGGACCGGGGTGAAGCGCACGTCGGCCGGCAGCTTGGCGGCCCACGCGGCCAGCTGCGGTTCGAAATGGGCGCAGTGCGGGCAGGTGTAGCCGAACACCTCGACCACTTCGATCTTGCCGGCCAGCGGCTGGAACGGGCCAGGCTGGGCGATGCGCTCGTAGTCTTTGCCTTCGACCAGCGGGGCGTTGGCGGGGGTGGCGGCGCAGGCCGCCAACGGCAGCAGCACCAGCAGGGACAGCAGAAGGCGGGGAATCAACCTCATCGACACGCATCTCCGTTGAAAATGACAACGCCGGCGCAGCCGCCGGCGTGAAGGAAACATACCGCAGCGACGGGCCGTCGTGGCGACCCGCGCCGACCAGTGGCGGTCAGGGGGCGGCGGCCGGTCGCGTCGAAGCGCCCTCGGCGGCGAGGTCGTCGGCCTTGTTGTGCAGGCCCTGCAGGTAGCTGGAAAGGGCCTGCACCTCCTGCTCGGTCAGCTTCTGCGCCACCGTGGCCATGATCTGGAAGTGCGCCTTGTCGGTCTCGTTGGTCTGCCCGGCCTGGTACTCCTGCAGGCGCCGGGCGACATAGCTGGCGTGCTGGCCGCCGATGTGCGGGTAGGCCGGGCCCGGGTTGCCGGCGCCGCTGGGGCCGTGACAGGCCATGCAGGCCGGCAGCCCGCGCTGGGCATCGCCGCCGCGGTAAAGCTGCTGGCCGATCTGGTAGAACTTCATGCCCTTGTACGGGCCCTCGGCCACCAGCGTGTCGTCGGCGATGCCGGCGTTGGCCTTCTGGGTGGCGAAGAACGCGCCGATATCGCGCATGTCCTGCGGGGTGAGGTTCTGCACGAAGGGCACCATCGCCACAGCAGCGCCGGAACTGCGCTGGCCGTTGGCGATCAGGGCCATCTGCTGGGCGACGTAGCGCTCGCTCTGGCCGGCGATGCTGGGATACATCTCCACCGTGGAATTGCCATCGGCACCATGGCAGGCGGCACACGCGGTGGCCTTGGTCTGGCCGGCCTTGGCATCGCCCCAGGTGGTCTTGCTGAAATCCACCTCGAGCGAGGCGGTCCTGATCGGGCCGTTGTCGGGCAGCGGGGTCAGCGTGGTCTGCGCAAAGGCAGCAGCGGCAACAACGGCAGTAGCAAGGGCGGATACGGCAAGAACGCGAGCGTGGCGCATGCTGAAGCTCCGTATGGACCGGCCGGGCGGCGGCGGCCGGCATCGCCCGGATTATCAACGCCGTTTCCGTACACGGTCAACGCAGCAGTGCAGCATTTTCCCGCTGGAAGGCCCCGGGCCGGGCGCGCGGCGCCGCAACATGCGATCCTATGCGCATGTCATTGCTCATCGAACGCGCCCAATACCACCTCTCTGCCCACAACATGGGGCAGCTGCCGCCCGATGAAGGATCCGAAGTGGCCTTTGCGGGTCGCTCCAACGCCGGCAAGTCCAGCGCGCTCAACGCGCTGACCCGCCAGAACAGCCTGGCCCGGGTCTCCAAGACGCCTGGCCGCACCCAGCAGCTGGTGTTCTTCCAGGTCACCCCGGACGCCCATCTGGTCGATCTGCCCGGTTACGGCTACGCGAAGGTGCCGCTGGACCTGCAGGCGCACTGGCAGGCCTTCATCGACCGCTACTTCCGTACCCGCGAGGCCTTGAAGGGCCTGGTGGTGGTGATGGACATCCGCCATCCGCTGAAGGACTACGACCGGCAGATGCTGGCCTACGCCGTGCAGCGTGGCCTGCCGGCGCATGCGCTGCTGACCAAGGCCGACAAGCTGAGCCGCAGCCAGCAGATGCAGACCCTGCAGAAAGTGCGCAAGGAACTGCATTCGTCGTTCGGCGATACGGTGAGCGTGCAGGTGTTCTCCGGCGCCGCCCGTACGGGCGTGGATGAAGCCCGCGGCATCATCGGCGGCTGGCTGGGGCTGGAATAAGGAACAGGGCGCCGGGCCTTGCCCGGCGACACTTTTGTAGAGCCGAGCCCCCGCTCGGCTGCCGCGCCTGGCGCGGCGAGACCCTGATGGCCGAGCATGGGCTCGGCTCTACACGGGGTCATTTCAACGGCGAGAACTCCGCCGGCACCCACGCATAGGCCTTGCCTTCGCTGCGCACGTGACCCAGCCCGGGGAAGGGCAGGTGTGCGCCGGCGACCCACCAGCCCTTGGCGGTGGCTTCCTGCAACAGGCTGCGACGGCTGGCCGTAGCCGCCTTGCGGTCCGAATCGGCCTCGAATGCCGCTTCCGGGTGCGCGAACTGCACCGCGTGGAAATGCAGCACATCGCCCCACACCAGCAGTGACTGGCCCTGGCTGTCGAAGCGATAGGACACGTGCCCCGGCGTGTGGCCGTGGGTATCCATCGCCACCGCAGGGCCGGGCAGGGCATCACCAGGCTGGAAGGTGTGCAGGCGACCGGCGGCCTGGTACGGTGCCACCGCGTTGCGCGCCAGCGCGAAGGCGAAGCGCACGCCTTGCGGCGCCGTGGCTTCACTGGCCGGGTCGAGCCAGTAGCGGGCATCGGCCTTGGACAGCCACACCGTCGCATTCGGATAGGCCGGCTTGCCTTGTGCATCGAGGATGCCGCACAGGTGATCGGGATGGGCGTGGGTCAGCAGCACCTCATCGATCTCGGCCGGGTCCACGCCCGCCGCGCGCAGGTTGCCCAGCACCTGGCCCTGGTCAGGGCCGAAGCACTGCGCAGTGCCGGCATCAACCAGGGTCAGGTGCTTGCCCTGGCGCACCAGGAACGCGTTGATCGCGGTCTGCAGGCCTTTCTTGTCTTCGGGCACGTAGCGGCCTTCGAGCAGGCGGCTGACCAGTGTTGGCGGCACATCGACCACTTCCTGTCGGCCGAGCGCGACCACGCCGTCGAACAGGGCGGTGACCTGCAGCGCACCGATGCGCTGGTGCTGCACACCCGGCACCTGTTGGGTGGGAGCGGGCGAGGTGGCCTCGGCCAGCGCGGCCAACGGCAGGGAGGACAGGGCCAGCAGCAGGGCGGCGCGCAGTGGCAGGTGGCGCAGGGTCATGGCGGTTCTTCTCGATGAGTGATGGGCAGGCCCGGTGCGCACAGCGTGCCGTGTTGCGCGTGCGTGCGGCGCTCAAACCACTGCGCGGAATGCTCAAGGGGGGTTATCGGCAGGGCTGCGCCCTGCACCCGCAGAGGCAACGGCAACGGCAACGGCAACGGCCGGAGCAACAGCAGAAGCTGGCTTCCTGTGGGGAGGCGGGGTGGGTCCGGTTGCGGGGGACGCCGTGAATACG